>CAZXYL010000564.1:0-4174 GCA_964644915.1 uncultured Geminicoccaceae bacterium | reverse complement strand
TCCTCGGCGATCTCGCAATCGAGAAGGGCTGGACTCACACGCGCGATCGTGAGGCCACCGGCAAACGCGTCTTGGTGGTGGGCGCGGGACCGTCCGGGCTTTCCGCCGCCTACCACCTCGCGCGGCTCGGGCACGCGGTCGAGATCCGGGACGCGGGGCCGCTGCCGGGCGGCATGATGCACTTCGGCATCCCGGCCTATCGCATGCCGCGCGGCGTGCTCGAGGCCGAGATCAACAAGATCGAGAACCTCGGCGTCAAGATCGTCCTCGATCACAGAGTCGAGGACCTCGACGCCGAGATGACGGACGGTCGGTTCGATGCCGGCTTCATCGCGATCGGCGCGCATCTCTCCAGGCGCACCGAGATCCCGGCGCGCGATGCCGGGCCGATTCTCGATGCCGTCTCGTTCCTTCGCGACATCGAGACCCACGAGGCGCCAAAGGTTGGCCGGGTCGCGGTCTACGGCGGCGGCAACACGGCCATGGACGCAGCCCGCGTGGCAAGGCGCCTGGGCGCGCCTGAGGCGATGATCATCTACCGGCGCGACCGGGCGCACATGCCGGCGCATGCGTTCGAGGCAGAGGAGGCCGAAGCCGAGGGCGTTAAGATCCACTGGCTGAGGACAATCAAGTCGATCGACCAGGCCCGGCTCACGGTCGAGGTCATGGAGGTCGACGAGCAGGGCCGCCCGCAGCCGACCGGCCGGTTCGAGACGCTTGAGGCGGACGCGCTGATCATGGCGCTCGGCCAGGACTCGGACACGGGATTCCTGAAGAAGGTCGAGGGCGTCGAGTTCCAGAAGGACAATACGGTCGTCGTCGACCGAAACATGATGACTTGCCACCCGGGCCTCTTCGCCGGTGGTGACATGGTGCCCTCCGAGCGGACCGTTACGGTCGCGGTCGGTCACGGCAAGAAGGCGGCCCGCCACATCGACGCCTGGCTGCGTGGCACCACCTATGACAAGCCGCCGAAGCACGACCTCGCTAGTTTCGAGAAGCTCCACGTCTGGTATTACACCGACGCTGCGCAGCGGCAGCAGAAGGCGCTTGAGATCGCCGAGCGGATTGCGAGCTTCGACGAGGTGGTCGCAGGGCTCAGCGAGGGCGAAGCGCAGTATGAGGCGCGCCGCTGCCTCTCCTGCGGCAACTGCTTCGAGTGCGACGGCTGCTACGGTGCCTGCCCCGAACACGCGATTACCAAGCTCGGTCCCGGTAAGCAGTATCGCTACGAATACGATCTGTGTACAGGCTGCGCCGTCTGTTTCGAGCAGTGCCCGTGCCATGCGATCGAGATGATCCCGGAGCCCTCGGCATGAGCGTCGACATCGGCGCTACGCCCGCGACCGCAGCGCGCTCGGGTCGGCTCCGCCCGCACGAGCACCAGGTCGCCATGATCGACGGCAACGAGGGGGCGGCCTCGGTCGCCTACCGCGTGAACGAGGTCTGCGCGATCTACCCGATCACGCCGTCCTCGCCCATGGCCGAGCTTGCGGATCAGTGGGCAAGCGAGGGCAGGACCAACATCTGGGGCAACGTCCCGACCGTGATCGAGATGCAGAGCGAGGCGGGCGCCGCGGGCGCGCTGCACGGCTCCCTGCAGGGCGGGGCCTTGACCACGACCTTCACGGCCTCGCAGGGCCTGCTGCTGATGATCCCGAACATGTACAAGATCGCGGGCGAGCTCACGCCTGCGGTCTTCCACGTCGCGGCGCGTTCGGTCGCGACGCAGGCGCTCTCGATCTTCGGTGATCACTCCGACGTCATGGCGACCCGCGCCACGGGTTTCGCGCAGCTCTGCTCGAGCTCGGTGCAGGAAGCGCACGATCTGGCACTGATCGCGCAGGCCGCGACGCTCGAAGCGCGCGTGCCGTTCATCCATTTCTTCGACGGCTTCCGGACCTCGCACGAGATCAACAAGATCACGCTGCTCTCGGACAACGAGATCCGGGCGATGATCGACGACGACCTCGTCCTCGCGCACCGCCGCCGCGCGCTCAATCCGGACCACCCTTTCATCCGCGGCACGGCGCAGAACCCGGATGTCTTCTTCCAGGCGCGCGAGACCGTGAACCCATCCTACGCGGCGGTGCCGGAAATCGTGGAACGCGCCATGGCACGCTTCGCCGAGTTCACCGGTCGCGAGTACCGCCTGTTCGAGTATTTCGGGCATCCAGAGGCGGAGCGGGTGATCGTATTGATGGGCTCGGGGGCCGAGGCCGCGCGCGAGACGATCGATCACCTGAGCGAGCGCGGCGAGCGGGTCGGCGTGCTCCAGGTCCACCTCTATCGGCCGTTCGCGGCACCGCGCTTCCTTGCGGCGCTGCCGGCCACGGTACGCTCACTTGCCGTGCTCGACCGGACCAAGGAGCCAGGGGCGACGGGCGAGCCGCTGTACCTGGACGTGGTCACGACCCTTGCCGAGGCGCACGGCGAGGGGCGGCTTCGGACCATCACCGCGCCGCGGGTGATCGGCGGGCGGTATGGGCTCTCCTCCAAGGAGTTCACGCCGGCCATGGTCAAGGCGGTGTTGGACGAGCTCGCGAAGGAGCGGCCGAAAAACCACTTCACGGTCGGCATCAACGACGACGTCACGCACACGAGCCTCGCCCATGACCCCACCTTCGACATCGAGCCCGAGACCGTCACCCGCGCCATGTTCTTCGGGCTCGGCGCCGATGGAACGGTCGGCGCCAACAAGAACACGATCAAGATCATTGGCGAGGATCCGACCTTCTACGCGCAGGGCTACTTCGTCTACGACTCCAAAAAGTCAGGCTCGCGCACCGTCTCCCATCTGCGCTTTGGGCCGGAGCCGATCCACTCGACCTACCTGATCCCGCACGCGAACTTCATAGGCTGCCATCAGTTCAGCTTTCTTGAGCAGATCGACGTGCTCGAACACGCGGCGCCAGGCGCGGCTTTCCTCCTGAACAGCCCGCACCGGCCGGAGGAGGTCTGGGAGCACCTGCTGTGCGAAGTGCAGGCGCAGATTCGGGAGAAGCGCCTTCGCTGCTATGTTATCGACGCCTACGAAGTCGCCCGGGCGGCCGGCATGCGCGGCCAGATCAATACCATCATGCAGACCTGCTTCTTCGCGATCTCGGGCGTCATGCCGCCCGAGCAGGCGATCGCGAAGATCAAGGCCGCGATCGAGAAGAGCTACGGCAAGAAGGGCGGCGAGGTCGTGCGCCGGAACTTCGCCGCTGTCGACGCGGCGCTCGCCCACCTGCACGAGGTGGAGATCCCGCCGCACTCGGCGGACGGCGCGGCGCGCCCGCTGCTCGTGCCGGCCGACGCTCCCAAGTTCGTGCGCGAGGTGACCGCGATGATGATGGCCGGGCGCGGCGACGAGCTCCCGGTCTCGGCGCTGCCCGAGGACGGTACCTATCCTTCCGGCACCGCAGCCTTCGAGAAGCGCAACATCTCCGAGATCGTGCCGGTGTGGGAGCCGGATATCTGCATCCAGTGCGGCAATTGCAGCTTCGTCTGTCCGCACAGCGTGATCCGCTCGAAGTTCTACCACGAGAGCGCCTTGGCCGCGGCGCCTGCAAGCTTCAGGTCGGCGCCGATCGACGCGCGCGGCTTTCCGGAGACGCGTTACACGCTGCAGATCTATGTCGAGGACTGCACCGGCTGCGGACTTTGTGTCGAGGTCTGTCCTGCGAAGAGCAAACAACAGACGGGGCTGAAGGCGATCAACCTGCGTGAGAAGGCGGACGATCTCGAGCCGGACCGCGCCGCGATTCGCTTCTTCGAGACGCTGCCGGTGAACGACCGCGGCCGAGTCGACTTCTCGACCGTGCGGGGAGCGCAGTTCCTGGAGCCCCTGTTCGAGTTCTCGGGCGCCTGCGCCGGCTGCGGCGAGACGCCTTACATCAAGCTGGTCTCGCAGCTGTTCGGCGATCGTCTCCTGGTCGCCAACGCGACGGGATGCTCCTCGATCTACGGCGGCAATCTCCCAACGACGCCGTGGACAAAGAACGCAGAGGGGCGCGGTCCCGCGTGGTCGAACTCGTTGTTCGAGGACAACGCCGAGTTCGGCCTCGGCATGCGGCTCGCCGCCGACAAGCACCACGCGCTGGCAACCGACCTCCTGAAGGCTCTGGTCCCCCAGGTGGGCGAGGAGCTGGCCCAGGAGATCCTGGATGCCGACCAGCGCACCGAGAACCAG
>CAZXYL010000563.1:0-1771 GCA_964644915.1 uncultured Geminicoccaceae bacterium | reverse complement strand
GGCATGATGCGTGCAAACAGCAGGAGACCGGCCTGATGCCCGACGTGCGGCCACTGCTGCCCGGCGACCCGGCGCCCTGGTTCGAGGTACCCGCGAGCAACGGCAATGCGAGCTTCGAGTTCAGCTCGGTCGCGGGGCGCTATGTCGTGCTCGGCTTCTTCGCCTCGGCCGGGCAGCCGGCGGCGCAGCAGGCGCTGGCCGCCCTGCTCGCGCAGCGCGAGCTGTTCGACGACCAGCGCGCCTGCTTCTTCGGCATCAGCGTCGACCGCGGCGACCTCGAGGAGCAGCGGGTCGCCCAGCTGCTGCCGGGGATCCGCTATTTCTGGGACTTCGATCTCGGCGTGAGCCGGCTCTACGGTGCCCTGGCCGATTCCCGGCCGGGAGCGCACCGCCAGCCCTACCGCACCTTCTGGCTGGTGCTCGACCCGATGCTGCGGGTGATCGCGCATCTGCCGCTCGAGCGCGTCGATGCGATGCTCGAGCTCGTGCGCGATCTGCCGCCGCTGGACCGCTACGCCGGCCCCGAGGTGCATGCGCCGGTGCTGGTCCTGCCGCGGGTGTTCGAGCCCGGATTCTGCCGGGCCCTGATCGAGCTCTATCGCCGGCACGGCGGCCAGGATTCCGGCTTCATGCGCGACCAGGACGGCAAGACGGTCCGGGTGCTCGACCACAGGCACAAGCGCCGCGCCGATTGCGTGATCGAGGACGAGGCGGTGCGCACGGCCGCGCGCGAGCGCATCCGGCTGCGCGCGGTGCCGGAGATCCAAAAGGCGTTCCAGTTCACCGTCACGCGCATGGAGCGCTACATCGTCTGCTGCTACGACGCCGAGACCGGCGGCCACTTCCGCGCGCATCGCGACAACACGACCAGGGGCACGGCGCACCGCCGTTTCGCGGTCACCCTCAATCTGAACGCCGAGGAGTACGAGGGCGGCGATCTGCGCTTTCCCGAGTTCGGGCCGCGCCCCTACCGCGCGCCGACCGGGGGCGCCGTCGTCTTCTCCTGCTCGCTGCTGCACGAGGCGCTGCCGGTGACCCGCGGCGAGCGCTTCGTGTTCCTGCCGTTCCTGTACGACGAGGCGGCCGCGCGCATACGCGCGGAGAACAACCGTTACCTGGCGGACGACGTGGGCGCCTACGCCCCGAACGGAGGCGGCGCGGGCAGACCAGGCGCCTAACGTCGGTCACCGCTGCCGCCGAGCATGCCGCGGTCCTGGCGCGAGCGCAGCTTGTCGAGGTTGTGCCGGGCGATCTGGTCCAGCGACAGGCCGAGGTCGGAGGCCAGCACCGCGAGGTACCAGAGCACGTCGCCGAGCTCGTCCTCGAGCGCGTCGAGCGGTGCCGCCCGGAAATCGCCGTCCCGATCGCGCAGCACCTTCTTGATCTTGCCCGCGACCTCGCCCGCCTCGCTCGCGAGCCCGAGCGCCGGGTAGACCACCCGATGACGTTCGGCATAGACCGCCGTCCGGCGGGCGCCTCGTTGGTACTCGTCGAAATCCATGGTCCGCCGGCCTCCCGATGTGCGCGTTGGTTTGCCAGGGGCCCGCAAAGCTCATAAGCTCCGGCGGAGATCGCTCCCGGACGGCGGACATGGTAGAGGGCCGTCCCGGCGGACAGAAGGGGCGCCGGCCGCGACCTCTGGTCCCGCCGACGGGAACGCAACCAGCGAAGGGGGAGGCTCGATAACGATGACACGCTGGCTCGCGAGTGTGGCCGTCGCGGCGCTGCTGGGGACGACGACCGCCGGGAGTGCCCTGGCCGAGAGCGAGAG
>CAZXYL010000562.1:0-2865 GCA_964644915.1 uncultured Geminicoccaceae bacterium | reverse complement strand
CACCTGGTACCTGGGCTACGTCAACTCGCTCACCTACGTGGTGATCAATACCGTGCTGTCGGTGGCCGTGGCGCTGCCCGCGGCGTACGCCTTCTCGCGCTATCGCTTCCTCGGCGACAAGCACCTTTTTTTCTGGTTGCTCTCCAACCGCATGGCGCCGCCCGCGGTGTTCGCGCTGCCCTTCTTCCAGCTGTACTCGGCGATCGGCCTGTTTGACACGCACATCGCGGTGGCGCTCGCGCACTGCCTGTTCAACGTGCCGCTCGCGGTCTGGATCCTGGAGGGCTTCATGTCGGGTGTGCCGCGCGAGATCGACGAGACGGCCTACATGGACGGCTACAGCTTCCCGCGCTTCTTCGCGACCATCTTCGTGCCGCTGATCCGGGCCGGCATCGGCGTGACCGCCTTCTTCTGCTTCATGTTCTCCTGGGTCGAGCTTCTGCTCGCGCGCACGCTCACCACCACCGAGGCGAAGCCGATCGCGGCCGTGATGACCCGCACCGTCTCCGCCACCGGCCTCGACTGGGGCCTGCTCGCGGCCGCGGGCGTGCTGACCATCGTGCCGGGCGCGCTCGTGATCTGGTTCGTGCGCAACTACATCGCCAAGGGCTTCGCCATGGGCCGGGTCTGAGGGAGGACGCGCCGATGCTCGAATGGATGGCCTGGACGCTGCCGACCGCGACCTTCTTCGCCGCGATCGCGCTCCTCCTCGCCGGCATGACGGTGTGGGAGGTGTACGCGCCCTCGGTCGCGCGCCGCGGCTTCCTGCCGATCTCCACCACGCGCGGGGATCGCCTGTTCATCGGGCTCTTGGGCAGCGCGTATATCCATCTCGCCTGGATCGGGCTCACCGAGCAGAGCTTGTGGATCGCGCTCGGGCTATCGGTCATCTGGATGCTGCTGGTCATGCGCTACGGCTGACCGGCGCAGACGGCGGCGTGGGCCGCCATCGGGACGCGCCGGCATGTCGCCGGTGCGGTGGGGGACGACAACGACAAGGAGGTAGCATGTTGATCGATCAAGGGCACCGGAGACGCCGCAACGCTCCGCGCATTCGTCTCATGGGCGGCGTCGCGGCGGCGGTCCTGGCGCTCACCGTCCTGCCGGGGCAGGGCCTCGCGCAGAGCGACGAGGAGCGCCTGGCCGCGGCCGAGCGCTGGGTCGACGAGGAGTTCCAGCCCTCGACGCTCTCCAGGGAAGAGCAGATGGCCGAGATGGAATGGTTCATCCAGGCGGCCGAGCCGTTCCGCGGCATGGACATCAAGGTCGTCTCGGAGACCATCCCGACCCACGATTACGAGTCCAAGGTTCTCACCAGCGCGTTCGAGGAGATCACCGGGATCCGGGTCACCCACGACCTGATCCAGGAAGGCGACGTGATCGAGAAGCTGCAGACCCAGATGCAGTCGGGCGAGAACATCTACGACGCCTACATCAACGATTCCGACCTGATCGGCACGCACATGCGCTACGGCGTGGTGGTCAACCTGACGGACTGGATGGCCGGGGAAGGCGCCGACGTCACCTTGCCGACGCTCGACGTCGACGACTTCATCGGCAAGAGCTTCACCACCGGCCTGGACGGCAAGCTCTATCAGCTGCCGGACCAGCAGTTCGCCAATCTCTACTGGTTCCGCTACGACTGGTTCCAGCGCCCCGAGTTCCAGGAGCAGTTCAAAGCGAAGTACGGCTACGACCTGGGCGTGCCGGTCAACTGGTCGGCCTACGAGGACATCGCCGAGTTCTTCACCAACGACGTGAGGGAGATCGACGGCGTCGCCGTGTTCGGCCACAACGACTACGGCAAGAAGGCGCCGGACCTCGGCTGGCGCTTCACCGACGCCTGGCTGTCGATGGCCGGCGCCGGCGACAAGGGCATCCCGAACGGCCTGCCGGTGGACGAGTGGGGCATCCGCATGGAGGGCTGCAACCCGGTGGGGTCCAGCGTCTCGCGCGGCGGTGACGCGAACGGCCCGGCGGCCAAGTACGCGCTCAGCAAATACATGGAATGGCTGCGCGAGTACGCACCTCCCGGGGCGCTGGGCATGGATTTCTACCAGTACCTGCCGTTCCTGGCCAAAGGCAACGTGGCGCAGCAGATCTTCTGGTATACGGCGTTCACCGCGACGATGGTCGAGCCCGGCCCGACCGTGAACGAGGACGGCACGCCCAAGTGGCGCATGGCGCCCTCGCCGCACGGCGCCTACTGGGAAGAGGGCATGAAGCTCGGCTACCAGGATGCGGGCTCATGGACGCTGTTCGACAGCACGCCGGTGGACCGGCGCAAGGCGGCGTGGCTGTTCGCCCAGTTCACCGTCTCCAAGACGGTCTCGCTCAAGAAGAGCCATGTCGGCCTGACCATTATCCGGGATTCCGACATCAACCACGAGAGCTTCACCGAGCGGGCACCCAAGCTCGGCGGTCTGGTCGAGTTCTACCGCAGCCCGGCGCGGGTCGCGTGGACTCCGACCGGCGTCAACGTGCCCGACTATCCCAAGCTCGCCCAGCTGTGGTGGCAGAACATCGGCGAGGCGGTCTCGGGCGAGGTCACGGTCGACACCGCCATGGACAACCTCGCACGCGAGCAGGACCGGGTGCTGGAGCGCCTCGAGCGCGCCGGCGTCCAGGGCGAGTGCGGCCCCAAGCTGAACGAGGAGCAGGACGAGGAGTATTGGCTCGCGCAGCCGGGGGCGCCCAGGCCCAAGCTCGAGAACGAGAAGCCGCAGGGCATCACCGTGAACTACGACGACCTGATCGAGGCCTGGCGCCAGGGCAAGGTCGTGCCCGACGAGATCGCCAAGCTCGAGGCCACCAAGGGCTAGACGGCGAGCCGCCGCGGGCCCATCTATGGCGACGTGCGGGCGG
>CAZXYL010000561.1:0-1782 GCA_964644915.1 uncultured Geminicoccaceae bacterium | reverse complement strand
CGCCGAGATCTACACCGAGGCCGGCCTGCCCGACGGCGCCTTCAACGTCGTCCAGGGGGCGGCCGAGACCGGCCGGGCGCTGGTGCGGCACGAAGACGTCGCCAAGGTCTCGCTCACCGGCGAGGTCGGGACCGGCAAGCGGGTCATGGCCGATGCCGCGGGCACCTTGAAGCACGTCACCATGGAGCTGGGCGGCAAGTCGCCGCTCATCATCTTCGCCGACGCCGACCTCGAGAACGCCGTCTCGGCCGCCCTGATGGCGAACTTCTACACCCAGGGCGAGATCTGCTCCAACGCCACCCGGGTGTTCGTCGAGCGCGCGCTGCACAACCGGTTCATCGACCGGCTGGTCGCGCGTGTGGAGCGGATGAAGGTGGGCGACCCGCTCGACCCCGAGACCCATGTGGGCGCGCTCATCAGCGCCGAGCACCGCGACAAGGTCGAGGGCTACATCGCGGCGGGCAAGCAGGCCGGCGCACGACTGCTCTACGGCGGCACCCGGCCCGAAGATCCCGCGCTCGCCGGCGGCTACTTCATCACCCCCGCCATCTTCGACCGCTGCTCGGACGAGATGAGCATCGTGCGCGAGGAGATCTTCGGGCCGGTGATGTCGGTCCTGACCTTCGAAGACGAGGAGGAGGCGATCGCCCGCGCCAACGACACGCCCTTCGGCCTCTCGGCCGGCGTGTTCACGCGCGATCTCGCCCGCGCGCACCGGGTGATCGCGCGCCTCGAGGCCGGCACCTGCTGGATCAACAACTACAACATCACGCCGGTCGAGATGCCGTTCGGCGGCGTCAAGCAGTCGGGCATCGGCCGCGAGAACGGCCTCGCCGCCATCGAGCACTACACCCAGCTCAAGAGCGTGTACGTCGAGCTCGGCGACGTCGAGTGTCCGTATCCGATTGATCTCAATCAATGAGTGTCCGGCCGCCTTTGCGGCAAGATGAGATCTTCTGGGAACGCTTGTCCTGCCAGAGGCCGGGCCGATGCGCCCATGACACGCAAACACTTCCTCCAATTGGCGGCCCTGCTCCCGGTTGCCCTAATCGTGGCGGGCGGCGCATGGGCCTTTCTGCTCAGGCCCGTGGGGGTTCAGGTCGTCGAGACCGAACGGGACGTGCCGATCCAAGTCTTCGGCTTGGGGACGGTCGAGGCGCAGGTTCTGTCGCGGGTGGGCTTCGAGGTGGCCGGCACGCTGATCGAGCTGCACGCAGATTACGGTGATCGCGTCGCCGCGGGGACGTTGCTGGCAGGCCTCGACAGCCGTGAGCAGAAGGCCCGGGTCGCGCAGGCGAGAGCTGCGGTCGCCCAAGCCGAATCAGCGATCCGTCAGGCCACCGCCAGCATTGAGCGCGCGCAGGCGAACTTGACGCAGAAGGCGCAGGCCAATGAGCGGCGCCAGGAGCTGGTCCGGCGGGGCAATGTTTCGATCGAGGTCGCGCAGGATGCGCAATCGGCATACGACATGGCGCGCGCCGAGCTGGCTGAGGCTCAGAGTGGCTTGGAGGTCGCCCGCGCCAATCTCGAACAGGCGAAGGCGGAGGCCGCGTTCGAGGAGGCGCGGCTGGCGAAGTACGCGCTTGATGCGCCGTACGATGCCGTCGTGGTCTCGCGCGATCGCGAGCTGGGCTCGACGCTGAATCCGGGCGAACAACTCTTTACCCTGATGGACCCGAAAACGGTCTGGGTGCTCGCTTATATCGACGAGGCCAAGGCGGGACGACTGAGCGTGGGCCAGCGGGCCGAGGTCACCCTCCGCTCGCTGGCCGACCGCCGGTT
>CAZXYL010000560.1:0-4629 GCA_964644915.1 uncultured Geminicoccaceae bacterium | reverse complement strand
GTATTTCCTGCGCTACTGCTCGCCGCAGGCGGACGGCGCGTTCGATCGGGCGGCGGTCGACTACTGGATGCCGGTCGACCAGTACATCGGTGGCGTCGAGCACGCCGTGCTTCACCTCCTTTATTCGCGCTTCTTCACCCGGGCGCTCAAGCGTTGCGGCTATCTCGATCTGGACGAGCCGTTCGCGGGCCTGTTCACGCAGGGCATGGTCTGTCACAAGACCTTCCGCAATGCTGCTGGGCAGTGGCTGGAACCGGACGAGGTCGCCGAAGGCGAGGACGGCGTGTGGCGCGCGCTCGACGACGGCCGCGAGGTCGCCGTGGGCCGCTCGGAGAAGATGAGCAAGTCGCGCCGCAACACGATCGATCCCACCGCGACCCTCGAGGCCTACGGCGCCGACACCGCGCGGCTGTTCATGCTCTCCGACAGCCCGCCCGAGCGCGATCTGGAGTGGACCGCCGCCGGCATCGATGGCGCATGGCGATATCTCAACCGGGTCTGGCGTCTGCTCGAGGATCATGAGGGTGTGCTGGCGCCGATCGGCGCGCGCCGGCCGCAGGAGCTCTCGCCGGCGGCGGTCGGGCTCGTGCGCGCGATCCACAGGACCGTCGCGGGCGTGACCGACGAGATCGAACGCTTCCACTTCAATAAGGCGGTCGCCCTGATCCGCGAGCTCTCCAACCGGATCGAGGAGTTCGACCCCCGGGATCCGGCCGCACCCGCTCTGCTGCGCGAAGCGCTGGAGACGCTGACCTTGCTGCTCGGGCCGATGGTGCCGCACCTGGCCGAGGAGCTGTGGCAGCGGCTCGGCCACGAGGCGCTGCTGGCGGATACGCCCTGGCCGCAGGCCGACCCGGCCTGGCTCGTGGAGGACGAGGTCACCCTCGCGGTCCAGGTCTCGGGCAAGCTCCGGGCGACCGTGGCGCTGGCCCGTGGCGTCGGCAAGGAAGCGGCCGAGGCTGCGGCGCTCGCCGACCCCAACGTCGTGCGGGCGATCGGCGAGCGGCCGGTCCGGCGCGTGGTGTTCGTCCCGGACCGTCTGGTCAATCTTGTCGTCTGAGCCGGTGCCGCTCGCCCGCCGCACGATGCTCCTGGGTCTTGGCGCCGCTCTCGGCGGCTGCGGCTTCCGGCCCATGCTGCTGGCGCCCGACGAAGGGCCTGAGGTCAGCGAGCGTCTCGCGGCAGTCGAGATCACTGGGCTCAACGGCCGGCTCGGCCAGCTGGTGCGCCGCGCGCTGCTCGACGAGCTCAATCCTTCCGCCCTGGACGTCCCCTCCCGCTATCTGCTCGCGGTCCGCCTCCGGCGCAGCTCCAATGCCCTGGCGATCCAGCTCGACAACACGATCACGCGCTACAACCTGACGCTGACCGCCCGGTTTCAACTGCTCGACCAGGAGCAGCGGACACCGCTCTACACCTCCACCGTGCGCCGCATCGCCAGCTACAACGTGCGCCGCGCGGCCTTCGCGACGCTGGTCGCGGAGCAGGATGCCGAACGGCGCGCCGCGAGGGAGATCGGCAACAACATTCGCACCCTGCTCGCGGTCTACTTCGCCGGCGAGGCGGAGGACGCGTGAAGCTCACGCAGGCGCAGGTCGAGCGCTTCCTGCGCCAGCCCGATCCGCGGGCGAGCGTGGTCCTGGTCTATGGGCCCGACGAGGGACTGGCACGGGAGCGGGTCGAGCAGCTGATCCGCACCGTGCTGGACGATCCAGCCGATCCGTTCCGCTCCAGCGAGCTGCCGGCAGATGGGCTGCGCAGCGAGCCCGGTCGGCTCGCCGACGAGGCGCGGGCGCTGACGCTGACCGGCGGCCGCCGGGTGGTGCGGGTACGGCAGGCGAGCGATCAGGTCACCGCCGCCTGCCGGGCGCTGCTCGGGTCGGGAGCCGCGGAAGCGCTGGTGCTGATCGAGGCGGGCGAGCTGGCGCCGTCGTCCTCGCTGCGTCGGCTGATCGAGGGTGCGCCGGACGCGGTCGCCATCGCCTGCTATCCCGACCAGGGGCGCGACCTCGCCGGGCTGATCGAGGGCACGCTGGCCGAGCACGGGCTGCGCGCGGAGCCGGAGGCGCGCGATTATCTGGTCGAGCACCTGGGCGCGGATCGCGGCGTCACGCGCAGCGAGCTCGCGAAGCTGGCGCTGTGGGCCGGCGCGGGCGCTCATCGCCTCTCGCTCGATGACGTCGCAGCCGTGGTGGGCGACAGCGCGGCGCTCGGGCTCGACGATCTGGTCGATGCCGCGAGCCTGGGACAGGCGGCGGAGCTCGGGCGCTGCCTGGACCGGCTGCTCGGCGAAGGCCAGGCGCCCGTGCGGATCGTGCGGGCCCTCGCCAACCACATGCTCCGGCTGCAGCGGCTGGCATTGCAGATCGAGCGCGGCGAGGTGCTGCAGAAGGTGATCGACCAGGCCCGGCCGCCGATCCATTTCCGGCGCAAGGACAAGGTCAGGGCCGCCTTGCGCCGCTGGCCCGCGGCGCGTGCCGCGGCAGCGCTCGAGGGTCTGGTGCAGGCCGAGCTCGCGTGCAAGACCACCGGCTGGCCGGCCGATCTGATCTGCCGTGAGGCGGCGCTCGGCCTCTGCCGTTCCGCCGCCGAGCCCTGATCCCGCCCGGCTTGCCTGACCCGGGGCTTGCTCGTACGCTTTCGCTCACGTCCGGCGCGCGACGAGGCCCGCGAGCGGGTCCTGGCAAGTAACGGGAGGCGGCTTGTGTTGCGGTATGTGGTGCATCGGCTCCTGATCATGGTGCCGACGCTCCTGGCGATTAGCCTGATCACCTTCGTGATCATCCAGCTGCCGCCGGGTGACTATCTCGAGAGCTACATCGCCGAGCTGCAGGCGCAGGGCGAGCGCATCACCGGCGCCAAGATCGACTATCTGCGCCAGACCTACGGCCTCGACCGGCCCTGGTGGCAGCAGTACCTGATCTGGCTCGGCGGCCTGCTCCGCGGCGATCTGGGCTACTCGTTCGAATACGACATGCCCGTGAACGCCGTGGTCGGCGACCGGATCTTCCTCTCCTTCGTCGTCTCCTTCGCGACCATTCTCTTCACCTGGGCCGTATCCTTCCCGATCGGCGTCTATTCGGCCACCCACAAGTACAGCGTCGGCGACCACGCCCTCACCTTCATCGGCTTCCTCGGCCTCGCCACCCCCAACTTCCTGCTCGCCCTGGTCCTCCTCTACGTCGCCAACGTCTGGTTCGGCACCTCCATCGGCGGCCTCATGGACCCGCAGTATCTCGACCAGCCGATGAGCTGGGGCAAGTTCCTCTCGGTCCTCGAGCATCTGTGGATCCCGGTGATCGTGATCGGCACCGCGGGCACCGCGGGCATGATCCGCCGCCTGCGCGCCAACCTCCTGGACGAGCTCCAGAAACCCTACGTGGTCACGGCCAAGGCCAAGGGCCTCCACCCCTTCAGGGCGCTCTGCAAATACCCCCTGCGGATGGCGCTCAACCCCTTCATCGCCGACATCGGCAACCTTTTGCCGCAGATCATCTCGGGCGCCGCCATCGTCTCGATCGTGCTCTCGCTCCCGACCACCGGGCCCATGCTCCTGCGCGCGCTGCAGACCCAGGACATGTACCTCGCCGGCTCCTTCCTCATGCTCCTGGCGCTCATGACCGTGATCGGCGTCCTGCTCTCCGACCTCGCGCTCGCCGTGCTCGACCCGCGCATCCGCTTCGAGGGCGGGCTGGCCCGATGACCGCGCACTACGTCAATCCCGAGCCGTTCGACCCGCTCGACGTCGAGCGGCTCACCCCGGAGCAGGAGCGCTTCTACACCGCCTCGCAGTGGCAGCTGATGTGGTGGAAGTTCCGCCGCCACAAGCTCGCCGTGATCTCCGGCTGGTTCCTCTTGTTCATGTACGGCTCGATCCTGATCTCGGAGTGGATCGCCCCCTACAATCTGCACACCCGCCATTCCAACTTCATCCATTTTCCGCCCCAGAGCGTGCATCTGTTCCACGACGGCCGGTTCGTCGGCCCCTTCGTCTACGGCTTCACGTTCCAGCTCAACCTCGAGAACCTGAAGCGCGAGTACACCCCCGACCCCACCAGGGTCTACCCGCTGCGCTTTCTCTGCACGGGCGACTCCTACCGCTTCTGGGGCGCGATCCCCATGAGCTTCCACTTCGTCTGCCCGCACCCGGACGGCACCTTCTTCTGGCTCGGCACCGACCGGCTCGGGCGCGACGTGTTCTCGCGCATCGTCTACGGCGCGCGGATCTCGCTCACCGTGGGCCTGATCGGCATCACCATCAGCTTCGTGCTCGGCATCATCCTGGGCGGGCTCTCGGGCTACTACGGCGGCTGGGTCGACTCGCTCGTGCAGCGCACCATCGAGGTCATCCGGAGCTTCCCGGAGCTGCCCTTGTGGATGGCGCTCTCGGCGGCCCTGCCCGTGACCTGGAACCCGATCGCGATCTATTTCGGCATCACGATCATCCTCGGCCTGATCGACTGGACCGGGCTCGCGCGCGCCGTGCGCTCCAAGATCCTGGCGCTGCGCGAGGAGGACTTCGCCACGGCCGCGCGCCTCATGGGCGCGCGCCCGTCGCGCATCATCGGCCGCCACCTGGTGCCGTCGTTCGCCTCGCACCTGATCGCCTCGGCCACGCTCTCGATCCCC
>CAZXYL010000559.1:0-4557 GCA_964644915.1 uncultured Geminicoccaceae bacterium | reverse complement strand
CAGGAGGAGCGGCGCGAGCAGGACGTGGACGCGCAGGGGGGCGCCGACCAGGACGGCGGCATCGAGGCGCCCTACGAGACGCCGCGCTACGTGCCGCCGGGCGGCGAGGCGCTCGCCTATCGCGTGTTCACGACCAGGTTCGACGAGGTGGTGGAGGCGAGCGAGCTGTGCAGCCCGGTCGAGCTCGCCCGTCTGCGCGGCCAGCTCGACCAGCACCTCGGCCGCTTTCAGGGCATGATCGGGCGTATGGCCAACCGGCTCCAGCGCCGCCTCATGGCCCAGCAGATGCGCTCGTGGGACTTCGACCTCGACGAGGGGCTCCTGGACACGGCGCGCCTCACCCGGGTCGTGGTCAACCCCGAGCAGCCGCTCTCGTTCAAGCTGGAGAAGGACACCGAGTTCCGCGACACGGTGGTGACGCTCTTGATCGACAATTCGGGCTCGATGCGCGGCCGGCCGATCGCGGTGGCGGCCATGTGCGCCGACATCCTCGCGCGCACCCTCGAGCGCTGCGGGGTCAAGGTGGAGCTCCTGGGCTTCACGACGCGCAGCTGGAAGGGCGGGCAGAGCCGCGAGCTGTGGCTGCGCGAGGGCAAGCGCCCGAACCCCGGGCGGCTGAACGATCTGCGCCACATCATCTACAAGGCCGCCGACAGCCCGTGGCGGCGCGCGCGCCGCTCGCTCGGCCTGATGCTGCGCGAGGGCCTGCTGAAAGAGAACATCGACGGCGAGGCGATCATGTGGGCGCACCACCGTCTGCTCGGCCGCCCCGAGCAGCGGCGCATCCTGATGGTGATCTCGGATGGCGCGCCGGTCGACGACAGCACGCTCTCGGCCAATCCCGGCAACTACCTCGAGCAGCACCTGCGCCAGGTGATCGGCTGGATCGAGACCCGCTCGCCGGTGGAGCTGCTCGCCATCGGCATCGGCCACGACGTCACGCGCTACTACCGGCGCGCCGTCACCATCTCGGACCCGGAGCAGCTGGGTGGCGCGATGCTCGCGGAGCTCGCCGAGCTGTTCGAGGCGCGCTGCCTGCGCCCAGCGGCACCTCGTGATACTCGAGCGCCCATTCGCGCATGAAGCGGACCCGCATCGGCACGATGCGGTAGACCACCAGATCCGGGTTGTCGATGGCACCCAGATAGTGCCGCAGCAGCGGGTTGCCGTCCCAGATCTCCTGCAGGAGCGCGCGGTCGGTCACCACCTCCGCGACCCCGGTCAGCCGGATCTGGTCGTGATCGGGGCTGAGGTAGCAGAGCTCGACCTTCGGGTTGGCCTCGAGCTCCGCCGTCTTGTGGTAGGGGCGCAGGTTCGCGACGTAGATCGTGAAGCCGTCCGTCTTGACGGGCGAGACCGGGCGCACCCGCGGTTGATCGCCGTCCATGGTCGCGAGATGGGGGAAGCGGTCGGCCCGGATCACCGCCCGGGCGAGGCCTTCGACCTGGTCGGGATCGATCGGCTTGGGCTGCGGCCGTCTGGCCATGACAGCGCTCCTGATGCCGCGCGGGATGCCGATTCTGGCCCCGAGCCCGGCTCGGCGCAAGCGCGCGCGAGAGCTCACGCCCCGGCCCGCTGCCTGGCCCGGAACCAGGGCTGGATCAGGAGCCAGAGCACGGGCGGCAGGAGCGCCGAGAGCGCGATCGCGAGCACCGGGCGCTCGGCCCCGGCATGCCCGACCGCGGCGAACACGAAGGCGAGCGGCAGCGAGCCGCAGGCCAGCGCCAAAAAGAACGTGCGCGCCGGCATGCGCGTGAGCCCGGCCATGCAGGCGATCGCCTCGGGGAAGACCGGCAGCCAGCGCGAGAGCACGACCAGCCAGCCGCCGACGTCCCGGAACAGCCGCTCGCCCCGCTCGAGATCCTTCTGACCCAGCAGGCGGCGCGCGGCGCCGCGCCCCAAGAGCCGGCAGAGCCCGTAGCCGATCGCGCCCGAGAGGATGAATCCGGCACCTCCGATCAGGCCGCCGGCGACCGGCCCATAGATGAAACCCAGCGCCGCCATGACCGCGGTCGCCGGGATCGGGAGCACGAGATCGAGGCCAAGCAGGACGATGCCCGCGGCCCAGGCCCATCGCCCATAGCCCCGCAGCCACTCCACGGCACCGGTCTGCGTGAAGGCGCGCTCGAAGCCCTCGCCCCAGATCAGGAACGGGATCAGGACCAGGACCGCGAGGCCGAGGAAGATCCAAAAGAGCCGCATGAGCCAAGCTTACGCGAGATCGGCGCGACTGGCACGGGCGCCGCCCGGCGCCGCCGCGCTCGGGCCAATGCCTTGCAGCATGTCCGTCCCGCAGGCAAGCTCAGGGGCACGCAGGAGACGCCCCTTTACGCGAGGTTCATCAGTTGCCGATCCAGATCCCTTCCGTTCCGGTCCCCGGCCTGCTGCCGATTCTCTTCGGCTTGGCCGCGCTGCTGCTCGAGCCGTCCCTGCCCCAGGCCCGGCCCGTGACCCTCACCGTCGGCCCGGAGCCGCAGCAGACGTTCGAGGCCTTCGGCTTCAGCATCACCATCGATGAGAACCCGTGGCTGCGCGGCCAGGTGCCGGCTGAGCTGCGCGACGAATTCGCCCGGCAGACCTATCGAGAGCTGAACGCCAAGGTGGTCCGCTTCTGGTTCGGGCCGCACGAGGAGGTCGATGCGCCCGGCGCCAGCGGCCTCAACTCCTTCTACGATGGCTTCGTTCGCACCGGGGTGACCGAAGAGGCCCGGCGGCACGGGGTGGAGACGTTGCTGCTGGCACCCTGGGGCTTTTCTCCGAGCGTGCGGTCGGACGGCGCGCTCTCCGACATCTCGGGCTACGCGGAGATCCTCGCCGGCAACATCGAACACATGAGGGAGCGTTGGGGCGTGGTCATCGACGCCACGGGTGTGATGAACGAGCCGGGCGCCGGCGACCGGGACACCATTCGTCCCTCCGATTACGCCCTCCTGATGCGCGAGGTGCGCGGCGCGCTCGATCGCCGGGGCCTCTCGAACGTGGCTCTGCTGGGGCCGGAATTCGCCAGCGCCGACGGTCAGGCCGAGGAGTTCGCACGCATCATCGAGAACGAGCCCGACGCCTCCGGAGCGATGAGCGCCATGGCGACGCACTCGTACAACATGGCCGCGAACCGGGAGATCGCCGAGATCGTCGCCCGGAACGGGTGGCAGTACTGGCAGACCGAGGCCGGCAGCGCGCATCTCAGCGCCGATATCGCGGCGCGCTTTCTGAACGACCTCAACAATGGGGTCACGCATTGGATCTATTTCATCGGACCGCACTCGCACATCTCCGAGCATTCGCTGATCGCGATCGAGGGCGGCGAGATCCGAAGGGCTCCCCAGTACGACGCGCTGAAGCAGATCACCGCGCGCTTCCTGCCCGGCACCGTCATGCGCCACGTGCGGAGCGATCTCGACGGCAGCATGGTCTACACCTACGGCCAGAAGCCCCACCTGAACGCCGCGGCAGGCGTGCGGCCGGACGGCCGCTGGGCGATCGGCATCGCCAACATCTCGATCGGTGGCGGCTGGGAGCACGGCTACTTTCATCCGCCCGAAGACCACGACCTGACCATCGAGATTCCGGAGCTTCGAGCTCGAGGCGTGGCGCATTTCGAGCTCTGCCGCACCCGCGATCGGGACATCGCGATCCTGTGCGACGAGACCGTCACCGTCGAGAATGGCGTCGGAACCGTACGCGTCCACAGCAGCGAGCTGGTCACCTTGGTGGCGCGGGAGTGACGGCGGTCTCCCGAGGCGCGCGCCCGCGGCCTGGCAGCGGCCGCTTTCAGGGCTTGACGCCGACCGCGGCCCAGCAGCGGTGCGGCACGAGCAGCGGATCGTCTCGAAACTCGCGCACGAGCAGGGCGGTGTGCTCCCTATCGAAGCGGGCGACCGCCTCCGGCGCGAGGCTCGCCGCGATCCCGGCGCTCGCCCGGATGCGCCCGCGCCAGGCCTGGTGCGAGTAGACCACGGGCTGGTCGAAGGAGAAGGTCTCGAGCCCCGCGAAGCCCGCGGTCGCGAGATCGGCCAGGCACTCCGGGTGCAGCCCGGTGCCGCCGCCGAGCGCCCAGGCGGGATTGTGCGCCTGGATCAGCCTTTCGGTCGCCTCGACCACGTTGCCGGGCAGCGGCAGCCAATCGAACCAGGCGAGGATCAGGCGTCCGCCGGGGACCAGCAGCCGAAGCCCCTCGGCCGCGGCCCGCGCCCGCTCGAACCAGTGCCAGCACTGCCCGGCGGTGACGACATCGAAGCTCGCGTCCGGCAGGCCGGTCGCCTCTGCGGGCGCCTCGAGATAGCGGACCGACACCCCGGCCGCGCGATCCAGGCGCATCGCGGCCTTGAGCATCGGGGCCGCCACATCGAGCGCGCTGACGTCGAGGCCGCGCCCGGCGAAGCCGCGTGCGAGCGTGCCGGTGCCGGTGCCGAGATCGAGCAGGCGCTGACCGGACCGCACGGTGCCGTCCCGCAGCAGCCGGTCGAAGAACGCATCGGGGAAGCCCGCCCGATGTCGGGCGTAATCTTGCGCGGTGCGGCCGAAGTCGACACCCGCGCGACCATGGCGACGGTCGCG
>CAZXYL010000558.1:0-3540 GCA_964644915.1 uncultured Geminicoccaceae bacterium | reverse complement strand
GAGCTCGCGATCGGCGTCGGGCTGCGCCAGGCGCGCACGGTCGACATCGGCAAGATCATGAAGACCTGCGGCTTCGATTTCCTGTTCATCGACATGGAGCACAACTCGATGTCGGTCGACATGGCGGCGCAGCTCAGCGTCGCCGCGCAGGACGCGGGCATCACGCCGATCGTGCGCGTGCCCGGCTTTCAGCACTTTCACGCCACGCGCGCGCTCGACGCCGGCGCCCAGGGCGTGGTCGTGCCGCACGTGGACACGCCCGAGCAGGCGGCGGCCGTGGTCGACAACTGCCGCTATCCGCCGCTCGGCCACCGCTCGGTCACCGGCGCCCTGCCGCAGCTCGACTTCACGCCCGTGCCGCCCGGCGAGACCGCCCAGGCGATCAACGAGGCGACGCTGGTCGTGGTCATGCTGGAGACGCCGCGGGCGGTCGAGAATGCCGGGGCGATCGCGGCGATCCCGGGCGTCGACGTGCTGCTGGTCGGCACCAACGATTTGGCGATGGAGATGGGCATCCCCGGCCGCCTGGATCATCCGCGCATCGCAGAGGCTTACGAGCAGATCGTCGCCGCCTGCCGGGCGCACGGCAAACACGCGGGCCTCGGCGGCGTCTACCAGCCGCCGCTCATGGAACGCTATATCGCCATGGGCTTTCGCTTCGTGCTCGCGGGGAGCGATCTTTCATTCCTGATGAGCGCTGCACGGGAGCGGGCGGCCGCCGTGCGCGCCATGAAGAGCGGCTGAGCCCCGATGCCGCGCCGGTATGAGCAGACCGTGGGCTTCGTCGGCCTCGGCCAGATGGGCCGGCCGATGGCGCGAAACCTGATCCGGGCCGGGGTACGGCTCGCGGTTTACGATGCCGCGCCGGGCCGGACGGAGGCGTTCGCGCGCGAGATCGGCGGGCGCCCGGCCGTGGGCCTGCCGGAGCTCGCCCGGGAGGCAGGAACCGTCATCACCATGCTACCGGACGGCCAGGTCGTGCGGGAGGTCGTGCTCGGCCGCGAGAACGGCCCGGGCCTGCTCGACGGCCTCGCCCGGGGCGCCCTTGTGGTCGACATGGGCTCGAGCGACCCGCGGGTCTATGCCGAGCTCGAGGCGGCGCTCGCCGCGCGTGGCGTCGGCCTGATCGACGCGCCGGTCTCGGGCGGGGTCAAAGGCGCGGAGGCGGCCTCGCTCACCATCATGGCGGGCGGCGATCCCGCCGCGATCGACGGCGTCGAGGCGCTGCTCGGCCTGATGGGCCAAAAAGTCTTTCGCACCGGCGGGCTCGGCACCGGCCAGGCGATGAAGGCGCTGAACAACCTGTCCTCCGCCGGCGCCCTGATCCTGACCCTGGAGGTGCTCCTGATCGGCCAGCGCTTCGGGCTCGACCCCGGGCTCATGACCGAGATCCTGAACGTCTCGACCGGTCGCAACAACTCGACCGACAAGAAGATCCTGCCGCACATCCTGAGCCGGACCTTCGATTCCGGTTTCGCGCTGGCGCTCATGACCAAGGACCTGGGGACCGCGCTGGCGATCGCCGAAGCCACCGGCACCCCGGCCACGCTCGGAGCGCAGACGCTGGAGATCGCGAGGCGTGCGCTCGAGACGCTCGGCACTGCTGCCGATCACACCGCGATCGCCCGTCTCCTGGAGATGGAGACCGGCGAGGAGCTGCGCCCGGCCGCCGACCGCAAGCCCCGCGCCTAGGCTTCACCCAGCGCCGCCATATACAGCTCGAGCAGCTCGTCCTGCTCGCGCCGCTCCTGCGGGTCCTTCTTGCGCAGACCGATGATCTTGCGCAGGACCTTGACATCGAACCCCTCGCCCTTGGCCTCGGAATAGACGTCGCGGATGTCCGCGGCGATGCCCGCCCTGTCCTCCTCCAGGCGCTCGATCCGCTGCACGAAGGAGCGCAGGCGCTCGGCCGCGACCCCTCCCGTGTTGGCCTGGCGCTCGCTCGTGCCCGCGGCGACGTCGTTCATCTGCACCCATCCCCTGTTGCTCGTGGCGGCCCCGGAACAGGCCACAGAGAGGCCATGCGCGCAAGAGTGCTCAGCCCCCTGGGCCGGCGCGCCCCTGGGAAAGGCACCCGGCCAGGTCTTCGCGAAGGACAGGTTGACGCGACGCATCCCGAGCTGCCGCTCGGGGTCGAGGTCGCCCGCCCGAATCGAGGCGAGCGGGGACGCGCTGCGGGCGGCGGAGCAAGCGGCGATAGGCCCGGGCGATCTCGCCCGGGGACCGGAGCCTGCTCTCCGCTCAGAACTCGTCGCCGCCGAAGTCGAAATCGGCGCCGAAATCGTCCTCGACCTCGGGCAGGTCCTGATCGCCCGCCAGGTCCTCGGGCGCGGGCTCGGCCGCGGCCGCCTCATCGGGTGCGAGCAGGCCCGCGATCGCGTTCGCGACCAGGACGCCACCTGCCACCCCCATCGCGGTCTGCAAGGCGCCGGCCATGAAGCTGCTTCCGGCCGGACGGTCAGGCGACGGCTGCGGCTGCGCGCTTGCGGGCGGCGGCGAAGGCGACGGCCGAGGCGTCGCCTGCCCGCCCCCAAACAGGCCGGAGAGGAAGCTGCCGGCCGGCCGCTCGGCCAGTTCGCGCTCCAGCTCGAGGAGACGCGCCTGAGCGGCTGCGAGCGCCTCCTGCTGTACCACGATCGCCTGCGCCATGTAGTAAGGCCCCGCCGGCTGCGCGGCGATATGCTGGCGGATCAGGCCCTCGGCCTCGGCATCCCGCGGGCCGGATCGGCTTTCCGCCTCGCGCAGCCTGGCGAACAGCTGGTCGACGATGCGACGTTCGTTCTGGTCCATCTCCCCGCTCCTTCTTGCCTCCAGGATAGCTGGCGGAGCGCGCCCACGCACGCGGTTCCATCCCCGGCCGACGCCCCCGTTGCCGGACAGCTTGCTTCGGGAACCGGCGCACGTATGTCTCATAAAGCATCAGTGGAACGAAATTGCGTTGGCGAGGTCATGGCCGGGACGCGTCCCAGGGAGGCGAGCAAGCTCATCCTCGAGTCGGACAGGCCGCCGGAACCGGCGGGGCGGACAGGGGGTCGGCACGGCGAGCTGGCGCGACTGGTCGTCGATTCGCTCCCGGTCCTGATCGCCTACATCGATACCGAGCAGCGCTACACCTTCGCCAATGCCGCATGCCGGCAGTGGTTCGGCATCGAGCGCGACGCGCTGCTCGGGCGCGCCATCGACACGGGCATCGATGCGGCCGCGTGCGGGACCGTTCGTGCCGGGCTCGCGCGCGCGCTCGCGGGCGAGCCGGTGACCTGCGCGGTCACCCTCCACCCGCCCGCCGGGCCGCAACGCGAGGTGGTCGCGACGTTCGTGCCGCACAGAGACGAGGACCGGGTGCTGGGCGTCTGCGCGGCGCTGTCCGACATCACCGAGCAGAAGCGGGCGGAGGCCGACGCCCGCCGTCTCGCCGCGATCGTCGAGGCGTCGGCGGACGCGATCGTGAGCGCCACCCTCGACGGTATCTTCACGAGCTGGAACGCCTCGGCTGAGAAGCTGTTCGGCTACACCGCCGAGGAGGCGCTGGGCGCCCCGATC
>CAZXYL010000557.1:0-9061 GCA_964644915.1 uncultured Geminicoccaceae bacterium | reverse complement strand
ACCGTCTCACTGCCGGGCTCGCCCTCAGGCTGTCTGCCTCAGTGGCATGTCATCAGCGTCTTCGACCCACATCCAGCAGCTTCAAGCCGTCCACATCACCATCGGCTTCAACCGACATCGACACCAGCCGCACCGGCGCCTTCAACCGACATCAACATCAGCCGCACCAGCGCCTTAACCTTATATCAACCCCCTTCGACCATCGTGACCCACCGATGTGCGATGCTGGGAATCCGCACGAGCGCTCCAGAATCCAGGCCGGCACGGATTCCCACCATAGCCTGCGGCATATCCCCACTCTGAGGGCTGGGGGTTAACGAAAGGTTAGCGCGCGACCTGCCTGTCTCGTCCCCATCCGCCGGACTGGAATCCTCCGCCCCTCACGAGGAAGCGGCGCGGCGCTCCTCGCGCCGTTACCTGCAACTGCGCGCCCGCGCGAGCTGGCCGAGGTGCTTCTCCGCGACCTCGCCCAGGTGCTCGTTGTTGCCTCCAGCGCGCCCGCGCAAGCTGGCCGGCAGGTGCGCGGCCGTGCGCGTCCCGAGCGCAGACATGGGCACTCTGGTCGAGGCCGCGCGCGATGAGGTAGGCGGTGCAAGCTCCCCTCACTGGGCCGGGTAGCGCAGCGGCGCGCACTCGCCGAGCAGCTGGTGCATCTCCTGCGCCGCGGTATCCAGCGCCGCCTGGGCCGACTTGCCCCCGGCCAGATGATCGCTCAGCTCGCGCACCAGGATGTCGGTGATCTGTGGCGATTCCGGGATCGTGGGCTTCGGGATCGCGACCTCGTTGGTCAGCATCGAGGCCTCGGTGTAGGCGAGCTTCTGCACGTCGGGGTGCTCATAGACGTCAGGCCGGGCCGAGGCGCCGCCGTTCAGGTGCTGCTCCAGCTGCTGGTCGAATTCCATCATCCACTGGATGAACAGGAACGCCGCCTCCTGGTTGCTCGAGTAGGCGGGGATGAGGTACGTCCAGCCCTCGACCTGACCGGCTTCACCGCCCTCGCCCTTCGGCACCATGCCGAAGCCGACCTTGCCCGCGACCGTGCTCGCCTCGGTGTCCTCGGCGACGGCGTAGGTGGCGTCGTTCCACATGATGAGCTCGAACACCCGGCTCTGCTGCATCAGGGCCATGACGTCGTCCCAGAAGTAGTTCAGCGTGTCCGGCGGCGAGAACTCCATGAGGCTCTTGTAATACTCGAGCGAGGCCACCGCCTGCGGGCTGTTGACGACGATCGGGCCGCATTCGCTGCCGCTCTCGACCTCCATCATGTCGCCGCCGAAGCTGTAGAGGAAGTTCAGCCATTCGTACCAGAGCGCCTCGTGCCGCTTGCCCTGCAGCGCCGTGCCGTAGAACCCCTCGTCGGGCCGCGTGAACCACTCGGCGAGGTCGCGGTACTGCTCCCAGTCCTGCGCCGGCTGCAGCTCGTAGCCGTATTTCGCCTGGAAACCTTCGCGCTCCTCCGGGTCGCTCAGCAGATCGTCCCGGTACCACATGTACATGGTGAGCGCGGTGAACGGGAACCCGTAGGTCTTGCCGCCATACCAGGAGATCTCCTGCCACAGGCGGTCGTAGAGCACCTCCTCCGGCTTGAAGTCCGGGTCACGCAGCTGCGGATCTTCCATGAACTGCTCGAGCGGCACCACGTGATCGTTCTCGACGAAGCGGCCGAGCTCGCGGTGCGGCTGCAGAATGAAGTCGTAGCGGCCGCGCCGCGAGTTGAGGTCGAGCATGACCTTGTTCACGGCCTCGGAGTGCTCGTACATCTCGATGATGACCTCGATGCCGGTGCGCTCCTCGAACTCGTGCTTGAGGTCGGCCATGGCCTCCAGCGGCGGCAGCGCTTCACCGATGGTGCGCAGCGTCGTCCCGCGGTAGGGCTCCGCCGCTTCCTCGAGCGACCAGGCGTACGCCGTCCCCGCGACGCCCAGGCTCAGCGCGATGACGACGCTCGAGCTCAGCGCCCGGCGCACCGTTCTGCTCACGACACTCTCGCTGGCCATCTCCCCGTCTCCCTCGTCCGTGCGTCCCTGAACGTCCCGCCCCCGGGCCTTCGCCGTCCCGGGTTGCCGGCCCGCTGCCGCGTTCGGGCCTCGGCTATTGCTACCATGCCCCTTAGGCGACCACAACATTTTCTGTGGTACTTGCCACAAAAGCTCTGGCATACTCCAGGACAAAAGCCGCGGGGGGCCGGCCATGGACTTCGTCTTCATGCTGACACGCGACGACCGGACGGTCGAGGACGCGCTCGACGTGCTCGACGAGATCCGGGGCCTGCCGCTGCGGCACATCGGCTTCAAGGACGTGGGCGTCTCTCCGGACGCGCTGCACGAGGTCGCCAGGCGCATCAGGGCGACGGGTGCCATCAGCTACCTCGAGGTCGTCAGCACCTCGCCCGAGGCCTGCCTCGCCTCGGCGCGGACCGCGGTGCAGATCGGGGTCGACCGGCTCCTTGGCGGCACCGACGCCGATGCCGTCCTCGAGATTCTGGACGGCAGCGGGATCGCGTACTACCCGTTTCCCGGCGTTCCCGAGGGCCACCCGACGCGGCTCCGCGGCAGCGCCCTGGACATCGCGGCGCACTGCGAGACCTTCGTGGCCAAGGGCTGCGCGGGGGTTGACCTTTTGGCCTATCGTGCGACCGAGGCCGAGCCGCTCGAGCTGGTCGGCGCCGCGCGGCGAGCGCTCGGCCGCGGCAGCCTGATCGTCGCCGGCAGCATCGACCGGCCGGAGCAGATCCGGGCGCTGACCGAAGCCGGCGCCGATGCCTTCACCATCGGCTCCGCGATCTTCAACGGCTCGTTCTCGCGGCGCAAGGGCGCGCTGCGCTCGCAGCTGCGCGACGTGCTCGCGGCCTGCGCCTGAGCACGTCTGCGCCCCAGGCGATGATCGTCGGCGTCGACATCGGCACGCAGAGCCTGAAGGCGGTGGTCGTGAACGCCGCGCTCGCCCCGCGCGGGGAGGCCTCGAGCGCATATCGGCCGCGCTTCCCGCGTGCCGGCTGGGCGGAGCAGGACCCGACGCTGTGGGAAGAAGCACTCGGGCCCACGATCGCCCGGGCGCTCGACGCGGCCGGCGCCAGGCCGGCCGAGGTCGAAGCGCTCGGCATCTGCGGCCAGCTCGACGGCTGCGTGCCGGTCGATGCCGCGGGTGCGCCGCTCGGCCCTTGCATCATCTGGCTCGACCGGCGCGCCGAAGCGGAGGTCGCGGGCCTGCCCGGGGAGTATATTCGCGAGCGCACCGGGGTCGTGCTCGACGCCACGCACATGGCGGCCAAGGCGCGCTGGCTGAAGCGTCATGCACCCGAGGCGGCGCGCATCCGGCGTTTCCATCAGCCGGTCTCCTGGTTGGTCGCGCGCCTGACCGGCGAGCACGTCTTCGACCACGGGCTCGCCTCGACCACCATGGTCTACGCGCTGGCCCAGCGCCGCTTCGACCCGGAGCTGCTCGATCTGTTCGAGCTCGGGGCGGACGAGTTGCCGAGGATCGACGAGGCATCCGCCGGCGCGGGCAGGTTGCACGGGCGGGGCGCGGAGCTGACCGGCCTGCCCGAGGGCACGCCGGTCGCGGTCGGCACCGGCGACGACTTCTCCAATCCCTTGGGCGCCGGCGTCGTGGAGCCCGGCCGCCTGGTCTGCACGCTCGGCACCGCCGAGGTGGTGGGCGCTCTGCACACCGAGCCGTCCATCGATTGCCGCGGGCTGGTCGAGACGCACAGCTATGCCGGCGGCCGCTGGTTCATCGAGAACCCCGGCTGGCTCTCAGGCGGCGCGCTCGCCTGGTTCGTCGACACCTTTCGCCTCGAGAGCGCGCGCGACCTCGACGCGCAGGCGGCGGCTGTGCCGGCGGGGGCGGACGGGGTCACATTCCTGCCCGCGATGAGCGGCGCCATGGCGCCGGAGTGGATCGCGTCTGCCCGCGGCTGCTTCTACGGGCTGACGCCGGCGCATGGCCCGGGCCACCTCGGGCGCGCCGTGCTCGAGGGCTGCGCGTTCGCCATGCGCGACGTGCTGGAGCGCCTGCGCGAGATGGGGGTCGCCGTGAACGAGGTGCTCCTGCTCGGCGGTGGTGCCCGCAGCCGGCTCTGGGCCGGGATCCGGGCCGACCTGTCGGGGCGGCCGGTGATCGTGCCGCGGGTGACCGACACCTCGCCGCTCGGCGCGGCGGTGCTCGCGGCCGTGGCCTCGGGGCTGCACGGGGATCTGGTCGATGCGGCCCGCCTGGTCGCCACCGAGGCGGAGCGGATCGAGCCGACGCCCGAACGCGAGGACGCGTACGATCACGCCTACGCCCGCTACCGCCGCCTGTTCGAGAGCCTGCGCCCCATGTTCGAGAGAGATGCGTGAATGGCTGATGACGCGCTGACCCGCCTGCTCGAAGGGCGCTTCGTTGATCCCGACGACGGCCGGCCGCTCGCGGCTCCGATCCGCAACGTCGTGATCGCCGAGAGCCTGGCCGGGCGCGAGGCGGAGCTGGTCGACGGGCTCGGTCTCGGCGGGCGGCTCGCCGTGGTGAGCGATGCCACCACGCGCGAGGTGCTCGGACGCCGGGTCGAGGGCGCGCTGCGCAAGCTCGCCGAAGTCGACCCGGTCGTGTTGCCGGACCATCCGCACCCGGATCTCGACACGGCGGAACGCATCAGGGGCGCAACCCGAGATGCCGATGCCCTGATCGCCGTAGGCTCGGGCACGGTCAACGATCTGTGCAAATACGCCTCGGCCGAGGGCAAGAAGCCCTTTGCCGTGTTCGCGACCGCGCCGTCCATGAACGGCTACACGTCGGTGAACGCCGCGATCACGGTGCACGGGCACAAGAAGTCGCTGCCGGCGCAGGCGGCGGCCGGCGTGTTCCTCGATCTCGAGGTCCTGGCCGCGGCACCGGTGCGCCTGATCCGCGCCGGGCTCGGGGATTCCTTGTGCCGCTGCACCGCGCAGGCCGACTGGCTGCTGGCGCATCTCCTGCTCGGGCGACCCTTTCGCGAGGCGCCCTTCGCCCTGCTCGCGGGGGACGAGGAGGCGCTGCTCGGAGCCCCCGAAGCACTGGTCGCGGGCGATCTCGACGCGATTCGGCGCTTGGTGCGAACGCTCGTGCTCTCGGGCTTCGGCATGACGATCTGCGGCGGTAGCGACCCGGCGAGCCAGGGCGAGCATCTGATCAGCCACTACGCCGACATGATGGGCGATCCGGCCTGGCCCCGGAGCTTCCACGGCGAGCAGATCGGCGTCACGACGCTCACCATGGCACGCCTGCAGGCGCGCATGCTGGCCCGGCCGGCGCCGCGCGTCTACGCCTCGGCGGCCGATGAGGCGTCGCTGATCCTGCACTTCGGGGTCGAGGTCGGTCGCGCCTGCTGGCAGGAGCTCAGGAAGAAGCAGGTCGATCCCGGCGCGGCCATCCAGCTCAACCGGCGGCTCGCCGAGCGCTGGGAGGGGATCCGCGCGCGCATCGGCGCGATCCACCGCCCGCCCGAGCAGCTCCGGGAGATCCTCGAGCGGGCGGGCGCGCCGACGAGCCCCGAGCAGCTCGGCTGGCCGCGCGGCTTCTATGCCCAGGCGGTGCGGCATGCCCGCGAGATCCGCAACCGCTACACCTTCCTCGATCTGGCCGCCGATGCCGGGCTGCTCGACCGGGCGGCGCGTGACTTCTGAGATGCGCCCGCTGGCCGAGTTTCCCGCCGCGGCGCGCGCACGCATTCGCTGCGTGCTCACCGACATCGACGATACGCTGACCGATGACGGCAGGCTCACGAGCCTCGCCTATGGCGCGCTCGAGCGCCTGCAGGGGGCGGGGCTGGAGGTCATCCCGGTGACCGGGCGGCCGGCCGGCTGGTGCGATCTGATCGCGCGCTTTTGGCCGGTCGACGGCGTCGTGGGCGAGAACGGCGCCTTCGCCTTCGTCTACGACCGCAGGACGCGCCGCATGATTCGGCACTACTGGAAAAGCCCGGGCGCGCGGGCGCGCGATCGCGAGAAGCTGGACGCGCTGGCTTCGCGCATCCTGGCCGAGGTCCCGGGCGCCGCTGTCGCTGCCGATCAGGCGTGGCGCGAGGCCGATCTCGCGATCGACTATCGCGAGGACATAGCCCCGCTGCCGCCCGAAGCGGTTGCACGCATCGTCGAGCTGTTCGAGGCGGCCGGCGCCCATGCCAAGGTCAGCTCGATCCACGTCAACGGCTGGTTCGGCGACTACGACAAGCGCCAGATGACGCTTCGAGTGCTGCAGGAACGCTTCGGCAGCGACCCCGAAACGCTCCATGAACGCGTCGTTTTCGTCGGCGATTCGCCCAACGACGCGCCCCTGTTCGCCTGCTTCGCCAACTCGGTGGGGGTGGCCAACGTGCGGGACTTCGAAGGCCGGCTCGGAGCCGAACCGACCTGGGTCGCCGAGCACCGTGGCGGGGCCGGCTTCGCGGAGCTGGCCGACGCCCTGCTCGCGGCGCACCGATGACCTTCGAGCGGCTGAGCAAGAGCGCGCGGCGCGAGCGCATCCTGGCCGAGCTGCGCGCCAATCCCGCGGTGCGCGTGGCCGAGCTCGCCCGCGCCTTCGGCGTGACCACCGAGACGGTGCGGCGCGACCTCGACGCGCTCTCCGACGGCGGGCTGGTGAGCCGCACCTACGGCGGCGCGGCGCTGCCGCCCATGGGCGTCGAGCCGGCCGTCAACGAGCGCTTCAACACCCTGGTCGAGGAGCGGCAGCGGATCGCCCGCGCCGCCGTCGCGCTGGTCGGCCCGCAGGACGTGCTGATGATCGACAGCGGCTCGACCACCTGGCACCTCGCCCGCCGCCTGGCCGCCGAGTGCCAGCGCCTCACCGTGATCACCAACGGCATGGCCGTCGCGACCGCCCTGGCCGCGAACCCGAGCCTCAGGATCGTGGTCTGCCCGGGCGACTACGCCGCGGGCGAGGGCGGCGTGTTCGGCCCCGAGACCCTCGCCTTCCTGCGCCGCTTCCACGCCGATGCCGCGTTCGTCGGTGCCAGCGGCCTGACCACCGGCGGCCCGACCGAGGTCCACCCGGGTGCCGCCTGGGTCAAGCGGGTGATGCTCGAGCGCGCCGGGCGGCGCGTGCTGCTGATCGACCGCAGCAAGTTCGACAAGCGCCGGCAGGAGGTGGTGTGCAGCCTGGCCGAGCTCGACGACGTGGTCGTGGATGCGGCGCCGCCGGCGGAGCTCGACGCCGCGCTCGCGGCCGCCGGCGTGGCGCTGCACCAGACCTGAGCCGCGTGGCTGCCGCCCGGCTAGGGGGCCGGCACGCAGCCGGAGCTCAGGCCTGGGGGCTCTCGATCTGCTCGCGCAGGCGCAGCGGATCGGTGGCCACCGAGCATTGCACGCGGCGCAGCCGGTAACGGGGGTGCTCGGCCAGCCACTGGCGCGCGACGTCCTGCCCGATCGGCCCCAGGCACTCGAAAAAGGTCGGCGGCTGGCCGGTGTCCTGCGCGACGTAATCGGGGGTCACGGTCTCGCACACCGCCGGCTGAGCCGCGAGGCAGACCACCAGGGAAAGCAAGGCGAACATGAGCTGCTCCTGTGCTGGAGAGTTCGGGCGCGGGACCTCACTGCAACGCCGCAATTCTTGTGCCATAGGATTTGCGCTGCGGTCTGACGGCGCTCGCGACCGCGCGCGGCACCTCCCCAGCTTGGCGGCCATGAGTTAACGAACGGTTAACCACGCGGGGCTTTTCCACCGCAGCGATCGAGAGTTGCGGCGGTTGGCCGCCTCGTGCAGCAGAACCCGCACGGCTTTGACGCCACACTTGGTGATTTGACCGGTATGATCGGTTTCGCCCGAAGCGTACTTGCTCCGCGTCAGCCCGGCGTAGGCGCTGGCGGCAGCCGAGTTCGGGAAGCGTTCGGGTTCGTCAACCGCGGGCCTGGACAGGCGTGAGCAGCCGGCCGGTGCTCCGGCCGGTCAGCCTCCAGGCGAGGGGGGACGCAGTTGACGACCGCCGAGCCGTGGGTGGTGGTTGCGCCGGTCGATCACGGGTCACCCGCGCGGGCGCACCGCCGGGCTCGCGCGCGGCGCAGAGCCCGCCGAAGCCCGCGCCTTCGATGACGATGTGCGGCTCGCGCGTCGAGGAAGGTTCGCTGGTGCCTGACGAGATGCTCATGACGGTGGTGTGCGGACCAGCGACCGAAGCCGCCGGCCCGCGCGAAGACGATGTGGCTTCCGACCGCGTCCTAGTGGTGCGCGCCCTGCGAGACGCCCGAGAGCGCCTGCGCCGCCGGGCGGATCGCGGAGCTCTCGACCGCGAAATCGCCGAGCGCCACGATGCCGACCAGGCGCTTGTCGCGGTTGAGAACCGGCAGGCGGCGGATCTGGTGCTTCTGCATGACCTGCGCCGCTTCCTCGGCGGACTGATCCTCGAAGCAGTACTGGATGCCCTCGGACATCACCTCACGCACCTTGGTCGTGTTCGGGTCGAGGCCGGCGGCGACCGCGCGCACGGTGATGTCCCGATCGGTCACGGTCCCGACCAGCCGGTCGTTCTCGCCCACGGGCAGGATGCCGAAGTCACCGTCGCGCATGGCGCCGGCCGCATCCCTCAGGTTCATGTTCGGGTCGGCGAGCTCGACGCTCCTGGTCATGATCTGCTTGACCTGCATTTCGAGCCTCCTTCGGCTGAGATGTAGAGAGGTTCCGGCCGCCGGCCCGGCGCCGGCGCCCCGGGTCGGTCAGGCGCGATCCCGCAGCTCGGTCACGCCTTCCTGCTGCGCGCAGTGGTGGCAGCAGTAGATGGTGCCGTCCTTCTCCAGGCCGTGCCCCGCGACCCGCACACCGCAGTGGGCGCAGGTCGGTGCCAGCGCGTGGATGGCGCACTCGAAGCTGTCGAACGTGTGCGTCTCAGCGCCCATGCTGACCTGGAACGCCTTGTCGTAGTCGTTACCGCACACCTCGCAGACGGGCATGGTCTCCTCCTCGGGTTTCTCGGGTGCGGCGATCCGGACGGCAGCCCGCACGAGAACGGGCTGCCGCCGATGCGGATGGGTACCCACGCACAACGCCCCGGGCGAACGACCGTTCCCGAAAATTTCGGGCGCCGGCACCGCGAGGCGAGGAACCGACCGAC
>CAZXYL010000556.1:0-1710 GCA_964644915.1 uncultured Geminicoccaceae bacterium | reverse complement strand
AGGTGATGGAGGTGGTGCGCCAGAGCTTCCGGCCCGAGTTCCTGAACCGGCTGGACGAGATCATCCTGTTCAACCGTCTCGGCCGCGAGGACATGAAGGGCATCGTCGAGATCCAGCTGAGGCGCCTGGAGAAGCTGCTGGAGGAGCGCAAGCTCAGGCTCGAGCTCACCGAGGCCGCCAAGACCTGGCTCGCGAACGCCGGCTACGATCCGGTCTACGGCGCCCGGCCCTTGAAGCGTCAGATCCAGCGCAACCTGCAGGATCCGCTGGCGCTGCTGATCCTCGAGGGCAAGCTGCGCGAGGGCGAGACGATCCAGGTCGACGCCGGCGACGGCAGCCTTTTGATCAACGGCACCGCGGTGCCGGTCGAGCAGGCCGCCTGATCAGAGAGAGCTTGCTGATCGAGCAGGTGGCGGAGCGGGGCGGGCTCGCCTATTTTGGGGACGTCCCCTGCGCGAGGCGTCCCACGTCATGGCCCAAGCTCACCCGGCCCGAGCGGCAGAGCGCGAACCGTCGCCGGCGGCGCAGGCTGCCGCGCCGCGGCTCGTCCTGATCGACGGGTCGGGCTACATCTTCCGCGCCTTCTTCGCGCTGCCGCCGCTCACCGCCCCTGACGGCACGCCGGTGGGTGCGGTGTTCGGGTTCTGCAACATGCTCTGGCGGCTGATCCAGGACCGTCCGGGCGATCAGCTCGTGGTGATCTTCGACAAGGGCCGCACGAGCTTCAGGAACGACATGTTCGAGGGCTACAAGGCGAACCGGCTGGAGCCGCCGGACGACCTCGTGCCGCAGTTCCCGCTGGTGCGCGAGGCGGCGCGCGCGTTCAACCTGCCCGTGCTCGAGATCGAGGGCTACGAGGCGGACGATCTGATCGCGAGCTACGCGAAGTCCGCGCGCGAGCTGGGCCGGGACGTGCTCGTGGTCTCCTCCGACAAGGACCTGATGCAGCTGGTCGCCGACGGCGTCCAGATGTGGGACCCGGTGAAGGGCAAGGACATCGATCGCGCCGCGATCGAGGAGCGTTTCGGCGTCGGCCCGGAGCAGATCCGCGACGTTCTGGCCCTCGCCGGCGACAGCTCGGACAACATCCCGGGCGTGCCCGGCATCGGGGTCAAGACCGCGGCCGAGCTGCTGCGCACCTACGGCTCGCTCGAGGCGCTGCTGGAGCACGCGGGGGAGATCAGGCAGCCCAAGCGGCGCGAGAACCTGCTCGAGCACGCGGCGAGCGCCAGGCTCTCCAAGGAGCTGGTGACGCTGTGCGAGACGGCACCCCTGCCGATCCCGGTCGAGGAGGTCGACCACACCCCGATCGACTTCCCGAAGCTCCTGGAGTTCGCCCGCCGCTTCGGCTTTCGCACGCTCGCCCAGCGGCTCGAGCAGGCGGCCCAGGAGATCAGGGCGAAGCCGGTGCCCGGCAAGGCCGAGATCCAGGCGCGGTACCGGACGGTCGAGAGTCTGGGCCAGCTCGAAGAGATCCTCGCCCGCGCCACCGCCAAGGGCGTGCTCGCCCTCGACACCGAGACCACGTCCCTGGATGTGGTGCGCGCGAAGCTGGTCGGCATCTCGCTCGCGGTGGAGGAAGGCGAGGGCTGGTACGTGCCGATGGCGCATCAGGACGAGTTCGGGCAGCCCGTGCGGGGTCAGCTCCCGATCGACGAGGTGCTGAGGCACCTGCGCCCGATCCTGGAGGACCCCGCTGTCCTCAAGATC
>CAZXYL010000555.1:0-1902 GCA_964644915.1 uncultured Geminicoccaceae bacterium | reverse complement strand
GTGGCGCTCGCCTTCAGCGTGGTCGCCGCCGCCGACCTCGCGGCCGGGCGGCTGATCCGGCTGGTCGAGCTCGGCATCCCGAGCGCGTTCGCCTATTACGTCGTCAGCCCGGCCAGCACCGCCGATCGCCCGAAGGTGCAGGCGTTCCGCCGCTGGCTGCTGGCCGAGGCCGGTCGGGAGCCGGTCGCGCCGTCGTGAGCTCAGGCCGGCGGTGCGGTGCCGGCGTCGTTGGCCACGCCCAGGCCGATGCCGGTCCAGTCGATCTCGCCGTGGCCCTGGGCCGCGAGCGAGAGCAGCCGGTCGTGCAAAAGGCTCGCGAGCGGCATCGGCATCTGGTGGGCATCCGCCGTGCCGAGCACGAGGCGCAGATCCTTGAGGCCGAGCCTCAGCTTGAAGCCCGGCGGCTCGTAGCGGTGCTCCGCGATCAGCCGGCCGTAGTGCTGGTAGATGCGCGACGGGAACAGGCTGGCGGCGAAGAACTCGGCCAGCTGGCCCCGGTCGAGGCCGCACTTCTCGCCGAGCGTATAGGCCTCGGCCATAGCCTCGCTCGCCGCCGCGATCAGGAAGTTGCCGGCGAGCTTGACGATGTGCGCCCCCGTCGGGTCCTCGCCGAAGTCGTGCACGCCCTGGCCGAGCGCATCGAGCACCGGGCGGACCTTCGCCTTGGCCTCGGCCGGGCCCGAGGTCACGATCCAGAGCTGGCCGGACGCGGCCGCATCGGGCCGGCCGAACACCGGCGCCGCAACGTAAGCGGCCCCCCGCCCGGCGTGCGCGTCGACGAGCCGGCGCGCGGTGGTCGGCGCGATCGTGCTCATCGAGAGGTGGACACAGCCGGCGCCGAGCCGGGCCGCGATCCCCTGCGGCCCGAGCGCGACCTCTTCCAGCGCCGCGTCGTCGGCGACGAAGGTGATCACGATGTTGGCGGAGGCCGCGGCCTCGCCCGGGCTCGACGCAGCCTCCGCGCCGCCCTCGACCAGCGCCGACGCCTTCTCCGCCGTGCGGTTCCAGACCGTGACCCGGTAACCCTGCTCGAGCAGGCGCCTTGCGGCGCCCGTCCCCATGCCACCCAGGCCCACGACCGCGATGGTCTCCGGCATGCTCCTCTCCCCTTCCGCGGCCGCCGGTCCTCAGCGCCGCAGCAGCCGCCAGGCGAACGGCAGGAGCGCGGTCGCGAGCGCGATCTTCACCGCCTCACCGAGCAGGAACGGCACCAGCCCGGCGCCGATCGCCTGCGGCAGCCCGATCAGCGTGGCGAGCCAGGTGAGGCCGCAGGCGAAGATGATCGCCGTGCCGATCAGCATCGCCGCGAGCGTGCGCGGCATGGTACGATCCCAGCCGCGCTCCGCGAGCCAGCCGACCGCGACAGCGGCGAGAACGAAGCCCACGAGATAGCCGCCGGTCGGGCCGGCGAAGTAGGCGATGCCGCCCCCGGCCGCGAACACGGGCAGACCCACGGCACCCTGGGCGAGGTAGAGCAGCACCGTGGCGCCGGCGAGCCGCCAGCCGTAGGCCATGCCCAGCACCAGGACGACGAAGGTCTGCATCGTCATCGGCACCGGCCAGAACGGCACCTGGATCTTGGCCGAGATGGTGAGAAGGGCGGTGCCGATCAGCGCGAGCACGATCACGCGCGCGACCGCCGGCCCTTCGGCCGGCGACCAGACCGTCTGCGCGAGGGTGGGGTAAGGGGCAACACCGTGCTGCTGAGCCATCAGGAGTCTCTCCGTCTCTCGATTGCGTTGCCAGGCCCCGAAGGGCTCATCATTCGATCTCGACCGCCACGATGCCGGCGTCCACGCCTTCCTGGCCCTCGGTGACGTGCACCGCCTTGACCGTGCCGCCGGTGGTCGCGTTGTGCGGCACCTCGGTCTTCATCACCTCCATGATGAACAGCGTGTCGCC
>CAZXYL010000554.1:0-3817 GCA_964644915.1 uncultured Geminicoccaceae bacterium | reverse complement strand
GGCGACCTCGCCGAGACCGACGTCAACATGGCCTCGCGGCTGGTGCAGACGACGCTCGAGAGCACACCCGACGGCGCCACGCGCAGCTGGGTCAACCAGCAGACCGGCAACCGTGGCATGATCACGCCGACCCGCACCTACCTCACCGGCAGCGGCCATATCTGCCGCGACTATCGGGAGGAGCTGAGCGTCGGCGAGAGGAGCGGGCGCTACTTCCACACCGCCTGCCGCGACACCGACGAGGCGCGCTGGATCTGGCTGTGACGCCGAGCGGGCCTCAGCGCGGCAGGTTGGTGCGCACGAGCAGCCCGCCGCCCGGGCGATCCGCGAGCGTGATCTCGCCGCCGTGACGACGGACGATGCTGCGCGCCACGGCCAGACCGAGGCCGGTGCCGCCGGTTGCGCGCGAGCGCGACGGCTCGAGGCGGTAGAACGGGGCGAAGACGCGCTCGCGCTGCTCCGCCGGGATACCCGGGCCGCGGTCGGCGACGCTGATCTCGACCGCGTGCTCCGTGCCCGTCAGCGTCACCTCCGCCCCGCCGCCGTAGCGCACGGCGTTGTCGATCAGATTGGTGAGCGCGCGGGAGAGCGCCATGGGCCGGCAGGCGTAGACCAGCCGGTCGGGCCCCTCATAGCGGACCGGCTGGCCGGCATCGGCGAGATCGGCACACAGCGCGTGGACCAGCGCCGCGAGGTCGGTCTCGATGCGCGTCTCCTCGGCGCTCTCGTCGCGCGCCAGCGCCATGGCCTCGTTCAGCATCGCGCCCATGGCGTCCAGATCCGCGATCGCCTTGCGCTGTTGCTCCGCATCGTCGATGAACTCGGCGCGCAGTCGCAGCCGCGTCAAAACGGTGCGCAGGTCGTGCGCGATCGCCGCCAGCATCTGCGTGCGGTCCGCAAGCAACCTGCGAATTCGGGCCTGCATGGCGTTGAAAGCGTGGGCGGCTTGCCGGAGCTCGCGCGGGCCGGCCTCGGCGAGCGGCGGGGCTCCCACATCGCTTCCCAGCGCCGTCGCGGCGGCGGCGAAGCGGCTTAGCGGGACGGTGACGCGACGCGCGGCCCAGATCGCGAGCAGCGTGATGCCGGCGGTGAGCACGGCCAGCGCGAGGACGAAGCGCAGGACCCAGAGCGGGCCGAACCAGTCGCGGCCGAAGGCGAGGTTCAGCCAGGTGCCGTCGTCGAGGCGCATCCAGACCAGGGTCCGGCCGTCATCATGGTCGACCGCGATCTGGCCCCGCGGCACGCGGCCCAGCGCCTGCCTGAGGTCGCGCTCGACATGTCGCGCCCGCCAGCCCCGGGGGCCGCGGGCCGGCGGCGCCAGCTCCGGCGCCCAGCGGGCCTCGAGCCGGCCGCCCGAGAGCTCGGCGAGCAGCTCCGGGCGCGCCGCCGCCGGCACGCTGTTCACGCTCTCGGCGATCGATGCCATGCGCTCGATCAGGCGCGGGTAGCGCATGGCATCGGCGCCGAGCAGGCGGTCGAGGAAGACCAGGACGGCGATGCTGGCGAGAAGGGCCGTGAACAGGCCGCCGATCAGGACCAGCAGCGTGCGGCCGGCGAGGCTGTCCGGCACGAGGCGCATCAGGGGCGCGTCACCCGGGCGGTCAGCATGTAGCCGCCGCCGCGCACGGTCTTGATCAGCTGCGGCTCCTTGGGATCGGCCTCGATCTTGCGACGCAGGCGTGAGAGCTGGACGTCGATGCTGCGATCGAAGGGCTGCGCGGCGCGCCCTTTGGTGAGGTCGAGCAGCTGGTCGCGGCTGAGCACCCGCTGCGGCCGCTCGGCGAGCGCCAGGAGAAGGTCGAACTCGCCGCTGGTGAGCGGCACGAGCACGCCGTCCGGGGCGAACAGCTCGCGCCGGCCGACATCGATCCGCCAGCCGTCGAACTCGAGGCCCGCCGGCGTCTCGCCCTCGGGCGGCCGCAGCGCACCCCCGCGTCGCAGCACGGCCTTGATGCGGGCGAGCAGCTCGCGCGGGTTGAAGGGCTTCGGCAGGTAGTCGTCGGCGCCGATCTCGAGGCCGACGATGCGGTCGGTCTCGTCGCCCATCGCCGTCAGCATGATGACCGGCAAATCGGAGCTCGCGCGCAGGCGGCGGCAGAGGCTCAGCCCGTCCTCGCCGGGCAGCATGAGGTCGAGCACGACGAGGTCGAACCGCCCGGTCTCCAACAGGCGTGCCATCTCGCGGCCATCCGCTGCGCGATCAACGCGATAGCCGTGCTTCTTGAGATAGCGGCCGAGCAGATCCCGGATCTCGGGATCGTCGTCGACGATCAGGACGTGGGGCGAGGCTGGCATGTACGCATGGTAGCCCGAGCCCTCGAGGGATGCGGTGAGAAGTTTGTAACGGATCGTTGCAAGCCCTTGGCTGGAAACGAAGCGTTACCGATCGCCCCGATCGCGACATCACGCTGTAACCTCGAGCAGCTATCCGGGTCCGCACGAGACGAACCCCTTCAGTGCGGAGAAGAGAGATGCCAATCCCTAAGAAAGCCCTGATCGTGGCGCTGGGCTGCATCGCCGGCGCGGGCGCGCTCGGCAGCGTCGTCGTCGCCCAGGACGCGCCGCGGGGCGCCCCCGGCATGGAGCGCGTGCAGGAGCGCGGCGGCGGGCACGGCTGGGGCCGCCACCACCGCGGGCCGGGCTTCGCCCGCTTCTGCAACGACGAGCGGCGCGAGGCCTGGATCGAGGATCGCGTGCAGCTGATCGAGAGCTTCGCCGAGTTCACGCCCGAGCAGACCGAGGCCTGGACCGGGCTCAAGGACGCGGTGAACGCGGCGAGCGCCCAGGTCGGCGAGACCTGCGAGCAGGCGCGCGAGGCCGGCAGGCCCGAGAACACGCCCGAGCGGCTGGCCCGCGCCGAGGCGTTCATGACCGCGGGCCTGTCGGTCGTGCAGGAGGTCCGGCCGGCCTTCGAGACCTTCTACGCCAGCCTCGACGACGACCAGAAGCAGGCGCTCGACCGCATGGTCACCCGCCATCGTCGCTGAGGGGGACGCGCGCGAGGGCCTGGGTCGCACCAGGCCCGCGCGCCCGCCTCATCTGCGCCGCCGGCCGAGCCAGCGCCGGAGGCCGCCGGGGCGCGTCGTCTCAGCGATCGGCGCCGGCAGGGTCTGCGTGCGCGCGGTCGCGGCGAGGCGGTCCTCGTCCAGCTCGATGCCGAGGCCGGGCGCCTCGGGCAGCGTGAGCCAGCCGTCGTCGTCGGCGCGAATCGGCGTGGTCAGGAGGAAATCCCGCCGCTCGGGCGTCCAGCCGTCCGGATCGTAGGGGAACTCCAGCCAGGGCGCGGTCCCGAGCCCGGCGGCGAGATGCGCGTTCGCCATCAGGCCAACGCCGTTGCCCCAGGTGTGCGGCGTGAACGCGAGGCCGCGGCTCTGGGCGAGGCGACCGATGCGGGCGAGCCCGGTCAGGCCGCCGACCAGCACCGCATCCGGCTGCAGCACGTCGAGGCAGCCGCGCTCGACCAGCATGCGCAAATCGTGCATCTCACGCGCCATCTCACCCCCGGAGATGCGCAGCCGCGTGCTGTGCCGCAGCGCCGTCATCCCCTCGAGATCGCCCCGGTGCAGCGGCTCCTCCAGCCAGTAGACATCCAGCGGCTCGAGCGCGCGCGCCACCGCGATCGCGTCCTTGAGCGTCCACGGCTCCCGCGTGTCCCAGGGCATGCGCCAGGCCTGATTGGCGTCGACCATGAGCACGATCCTGTCGCCGAGCGCGTTGCGCATCGCCTCGATGACAGCGACGTCGGCGCGCCAGTCGGGCTCGGCGAAGCGCACCTTCATGGCGCCGAAGCCGGCGTCCAGCAGGTGCTGCGCGTAGT
>CAZXYL010000553.1:0-4218 GCA_964644915.1 uncultured Geminicoccaceae bacterium | reverse complement strand
CGGCGACCGCGGCCTGGCCCTCGAAGGCCATCTGCCCCAGCGCGCGCACGGTTTCACCCGCCTGCGCCGCCTCGTCGAGCCGCTGCACGATCACGCCTGCCGTGCGCAGAACCTCGGCCGCGGTCTGGCCCAGGGGCAACTGCCACGGATTGAGCTCGCCCCACTCGCCGCGCATCGTGATCAGGGCGAGCAGGGGGAAACGGCAGGTGCGGGCAAGCGTCAGCATGTTGACGCAGTTGCCGATGCCGCTGCTCTGCATCAGCAGCACGCCGCGCCGGCCGCCGAGGCAGGCGCCCGCGAGCAGCGCCACGCCCTCCTCCTCGGTGGTCAGGGCGACCGCGGTCATCTCCGCGTCCGCGCGGCAGAGCGCGATCAGCCGGGCGTGGCCGGCGTCCGGCACGTAGGCCACCTGGCGCACGCCGAGCTCGCCCAGGACCCGATGGATGGCGTCGGCCCAGGCAGGCGCCCCGCCGCTCACCGGCCCCTCCGGCGCGGTCGACTCGCCGCCCCTCCCGGCCTAGACAAGGTCCGTCGCCTTTCCCATCCAGCGGTTCAGGGCAGCCTAGACGATGCTCGACGATCGGTCACCTCTCGCTCGCTCCCTCGCGGTTCTCGCCTGCGCGGTCGTGGCCGCCTGCATGCAGGCGAGCGAGCCGCCGCGCCAGATCGATCCCGCGAGCCCGCGCAGCGATACCGTGAGCGTCACCGGCGTCCTCACGGACGAGGGCGTCGAATGCCAGGCGATGCGCGCCGACGACGGCACGCTCTACACGCTCGCGGGCGATCTCGCAGGCTTCGAGGCCGGCGAGCGCGTGCGCGTCGAGGGGGCCATCGCCGAGCTGTCCTTTTGCATGCAGGGCACGACGCTCGGCGTGCAGCGGATCGAGCGCCGCTAGCCCCGCCGGGCGCGCGGGAGCGCTCAGTGCGCCATCAGGACCGGTAGCGTCGCATGGGCGATGATGTGGCTGGTGGCGCCGCCGAAGATCATCTGGCGCAGGCGGCTGTGGGTGTAGGCGCCTTTGAACAGCAGATCGGCGCCCGCGGCCGTGCACTCCTCCAGGATCACCGCGCCGACCACGCGCCCGCCGGCGCGCACGTGCCTCGCCTTGGCGGCGATGCCGTTGCGGATCAGGTTCTGCGCCACGTCCCGGCCCGGCGGGCCGGGGACCATGCCTTCCTCCACGCTCAGGACCACGACCTCGCGCGCGCCGGCGAGAAACGGCATGGCCGCGGCGATCGTCCGCGCGGTCTCGGTGCTGCCGTTCCAGGCGATCAGGACCACCTCGCCGAGGCTGCTGGGCGGGGTCGGTGGCACCACGAGGACCGGTCGCCCGCTCTCGAACAGCGCCGCCTCCAGCGTGCTCATGCGCGGGCCGGTCTGCCGGTCGAGCGGGCGGCCGACCACGATCAGATCGAACGCCCGGCCGCGCGTCGCCAGACCCTCGTCGCCGGGCGAGACGGTCTCGCGCCAGCTCGCGGTGGGCTCGTCGGCGGGCGGAACGGCCTCGGTCCGCGTCACCTGGTGCTCGCGCAGGAAGGTCTCGAAGCGGTCGCGCACGCGCCGCGCGATCTGCTGCTCCTCGCGGTCCAGGCTCTCGATCAGCTCGGTGGTGGCGAGCCCGGCCCCCTCCGGGCTCACCGGCACCATGCGCGGTACGCCCGGGCGCACGTGCAGCCCCTCGATGTGGCTGCCGAAGCGTCTGGCCACGAGCAGCGCCGTCTCCAGCATGGCCGGCAGGCTGTCGTGCTCGTCGAGGTGCACCAGAACCGTTTTCATGGCCGCCTCTGTTCGTGTCCCCGAGCCATCCTAGCGCGAAACGCGGAAAACTCCCAACTTCGAGCGTGCTTCGCACGGCGCGCCGGCGCGCGACCGCCGTGGCTCGCCTTGCCGCTTTGTGTCTGCGAGCGGTGCGGCTAGTGTGGCGCCACGATCAGGCCGGGAGGAAGCATGGCACAGCCACTGACCGCCGAGGACCTCGAAGCGCTGCGCGCGTTCGACACGCCGACCATCTGCAACGCGCTGGAGCTCGTGGCGCCCGAGCGCCGCGCGCTCGGCTTCACCACCGAGACCGCGATCTGCCCGTTCCCGAACCTGCCGCCGATGGTGGGCTTCGCGCGCACCGCGCTGATCCGGGCCACGCAGCCTTCGCGCGAGAGCAAGGCGGCGCTGCGCAAGGCACGCCTCGATCACTACCGCTACGTGGGCAGCGGCAACGCGCCCCGCATCGTGGTCATCCAGGACGTCGACTCGCGCCCCGGCTTCGGCTGCTTCTGGGGCGAGGTCCAGACCGCGATCCACAAGGGCCTCGGCTGCCTGGGTCTGATCACGGACGGCGGCGTGCGCGATCTCGATGCGATCGCGCCCGAGTTCCAGGTGCTGTGCGGCAAGATCACGCCCTCGCACGCGCATGTGCGCGCGGTCGCCATCGGCTGCGAGGTCGATGTCTTCGGCATGGTGGTCTGCTCCGACGATCTGATCCACGCCGACCGGCACGGCGCCGTGGTGATTCCGCACGAGGTGGCGCGCGACCTGCCGCGGGCCGCCGAGCTCTGCGGCCGGCGCGAGGAGCCGATCCTCAAGGTCGCACGCAGCCCGAACTTCACGGTCGAGGCGTTGGAGCGGGCCATGGGCGAGGCGGACGAGATCCACTGACCCTTTCTCCTCCCCGTGGATGGGGGGAAGGTAGAGTGGGGTGGATTTCGCTCCGAGCCCCGGGAGGGGGCGATGTCACTGGAGAATCATCGCGTCGTGATCGTGGGCGGCAGCTCCGGCATCGGGCTCGCCGCCGCGAGGCGCCTGGTCGCGGCCGCGGCCAAGGTGATCGTGGTCGGGCGCTCGGCGGAGAAGCTCGCCGCGGCGCAGGAGGCGCTGGGCGCTTTCGCGGTGACGCGCAGCGCCGATCTCTCCGATGCCGCCGCCGCGCGCGAGCTGTTCGACAATCTGGGGCCGATCGATCATCTCGTGATCTGCGCCGGCGGCAGCCCGGCCTGGGGCCCGTTCCTCGAGCTCGAGCCGGAAGCTCTGCGCGCCGCGTTCGATGCCAAGTTCTGGGCGCAGTTCCACGCCGCCCGCTACGGCGCGCCGCGGCTGCACCGGGACGGCTCGATCACCTTCGTCACGGGCGGGGCGGCCCGGGCGGCGCTCCCCGGCACCGCCGGGCTCGCAGCGGTCAACGGCGCGGTCCAGGCCATGGCGCGCACGCTCGCCAGGGAGCTGGCGCCGATCCGGGTCAACGTGCTCTCGCCGGGTTTCGTCGACACGCCGGCCTACGCCGGCATGGCGCATGACGCCCGCGCCGCGCTCTACGAGCGCATGGCCGACGCGGCGCTGGTGCGGCGTATCGGCACCGCCGACGAGATCGCCGAGGCGATCCTGTTCCTGCTCGCCAATGCCTTCACCACCGGCGCCGTGCTCGACGTCGACGGCGGCCGCCGACTGACGTAGGCGGCCGCCATGAGCGTCGAGATCTGGCTCGCCTTCGTAGCCGCGAGCGCGGTTCTGCTGGCCCTCCCGGGCCCCACGATCATGCTCGTCGTGAGCTACGCGCTCGCCGACGGCCGGCGCACCGCCTTGAGCACCGTGCCGGGCGTGGCGGCGGGCGACCTCACCGCCATGACGCTCTCGTTCCTCGGGCTGGGCGCCGTGCTCTCGACTTCGTCTGCGGCTTTACCGCGCTCAAATGGCTGGGCGCCGCCTACCTCGTCTGGCTCGGGATCAGGATGTGGCGGGCGGACCCCGTGCCGGAGGGCCTGCCCCGGACCACACCTGCCGCCTCCGGCCGCGCCATGCTCGCGCATGCCTTCGCGGTCACGGCGCTCAATCCCAAGGGCATCGTCTTCTTCATCGCCTTCCTGCCGCAGTTCATCACGCCCCGGCAGCCGGCCCTGTCGCAGATGGTCGTGCTCGGCGCCACCTTCCTCGCGCTGGCGGTCGCGAACGCCACCCTCTACGCCCTGCTCGCGGGTGGCGTGCGGGCGTCGGTGCGCCGGCCGTCGGTGCTGAGACTGGTGAACCGGATCGGCGGCAGCATCCTGATCGGCGCGGGCCTGCTCACCGCCGCCATCCGCCGGAGCGCCTGAGCCCCTTCGATGCTGACGTCGGGAGTGCTCAGCACGCCTGTCGGTCGAGCGTGCTGCGAGCCAGCCCGGCGACGAACAATGCATCGCGCGCGTGAACCAGCTCCGCAATCCGGTCGAGGGCACCGGCTGGACCCGATC
>CAZXYL010000552.1:0-1617 GCA_964644915.1 uncultured Geminicoccaceae bacterium | reverse complement strand
AGCTCCTTCAGGGTGTGCACCAGGACGTCGTAGCAGCGCCAGTCGCGCGCGGCCCGGCCGATGCCGCCATAGACCACGAGCTCCTGCGGGTTCTCCGCGACCTCGGGATCGAGATTGTTCATGAGCATCCGCAGCGGCGCTTCGGTCTGCCAGCTCCGGGCGTTCAGCTGCGGCCCGCGCGGCGCCCGGATCACCCGTCGATTGTCCCGCCGGTTCAGTTCCATGAGCTGGTCTAAGCGAAAGGGGGGCAGCCGGGGCGCCACCCCGCGCCGGGGTCACGCCGTCCGCCGGGAGGGCATCGCCCACGGCTCCAGTCGTTCAGGGTCTAGGCACACGCTTTCAAGGGGTCAAGATCCACCACTGTTCCTGCCAGGGAATATCGTCCGAACTGGCCGGGGCCGGCGAGGCCCCGGGCCGAACCGCCGCCACTGCCCAGAAAACGGGCATGCGCACTTCCGGCGGCATGCCTAGCTGCGCTTCATCTTGGGATCGAGCGCGTCGCGCAGGCCGTCGCCCATCAGGTTGAAGGCGAGCACCGTGATCAGGATCGCGAGCCCCGGGAAGGTCACGACCCACCAGGCGCGCAGCACGAACTCGCGCGCGTCGGCAAGCATCGTGCCCCATTCCGGGATGGGCGGCTGGGCGCCCAGACCCAGAAAGCCGAGGGCTGCGGCATCCAGGATGGCGTTGGAGAAGCCGAGCGTGGCCTGGACGATCAGGGGCGCCATGCAGTTCGGCAGGACCGTGATGAACATCAGGCGGGACCGGCCCGCCCCGGCGACGCGGCTCGCGATCACGTAGTCCTTGGAGCGCTCGGAGATGACCGAGCCGCGGGTCAGGCGCGTGTAGTGCGGGAGGTAGACGATCGCGACCGCGATCATGGCGTTCGCGAGCCCCGGCCCCAGGATCGCGACGATCACGATCGCGAGCAGGAGGCTCGGCAGGGCGAGCAGGATGTCCATGAAGCGCATGATGATGGTCTCGGTCCAGCCGCGGAAAAAGCCGGCGACCAGCCCGAGGCCGATGCCGATTGAGAGCGAGAGCGTGACCACGATGGCGCCGATCACGAGCGAGAAGCGCGCGCCATGGATGATGCGCGAGAGGATGTCGCGACCGACCGCATCGGTGCCGAGCGGGAAGGCAAGCGAGCCGCCGTCCTGCCAGAACGGCGGCCGCAGCAGGTGATCGCGGAACTGGCTCGCCGGACGATAGGGCGCGATCAGATCGGCGAAGATGGCGGCGAGCACGATCAGGACGATCACGATCAGGCCGGCGACCGCGCCCTTGTTCTCGCTGAAGTACGACCAGAACTCGCGCAGCGGCCCGGGCGGGGTCTCGACGGTCTGGACGGCGGCGGGCGCTTCGGCGCGGGCGCGGGCCATCACCTCACCTCGCGTGCCGGATGCGTGGGTTGATCAGGCCGTACATCAGGTCGACCAGCAGATTTACGATCATGACCATGGTCGCGATCAGGATCACGCCGCCCTGCACCGCCGGGTAGTCGCGGCGCGAGATCGAATCGATGAGCCACTTGCCGATGCCGGGCCAGGCGAAGATGGTCTCGGTCAGGATCGCGCCCGAGAACAGCAAGCCGACCTGCAGGCCGATCACGGTGAC
>CAZXYL010000551.1:0-5473 GCA_964644915.1 uncultured Geminicoccaceae bacterium | reverse complement strand
ACCTCGATCAAGAGATCGACGTCGCTCTCTGGGCGCAGGTCGCCGCGGGCCGTGGAGCCGAACAGCGCGAGGCGGACGACGCCGCGCGCGCGCAGCACCGGCTCGTACCGCCGCAACACCTCCAGCACGCGCTCGCGCTCTTGGGGGCAGGTGGTGGTAGCAGCGGTCGTTTCGACAGGTGCGGCCATGACGCCCTCATGTTGCCATCCGGGCCTTGCCTCGTCGGGTCGGGCGTGCCGGCCTTCGGCCTTGACGCGGGCGCGCGGCGGGCCTTACCTCGCGGGAAGGCCCGCTCGACCGTGATGGCACCGATGCTGCTCCTGCTCGATAACTACGACAGCTTCACCTACAACTTGTTCCATTACTTGGGCGAGTTGGGGGCCGAGGTCGAGGTCAGGCGCAACGACGCGCTGAGCGCGGACGACGCCCTGGCGCTCCGGCCGGAAGGCATCGTCATCTCGCCCGGTCCCTGCGATCCGGACCGGGCCGGCATCTCGCTGGAGCTGGTGCGGCGCGCCGCGAGCATCTGCCCCGTGCTCGGCGTCTGCCTCGGCCACCAGGCGATCGCCCAGGCGTTCGGCGGCACCATCGTGCGCGCCTCGACGATCATGCACGGCAAGCTCTCCGCGATCCGGCATCAGGGCGAGGGCCTGTTCGAGGGCCTGCCGCAGCCGTTCATGGCCACCCGCTACCATTCGCTGGTCGCCGAGCCCGCGAGCCTGCCGGCATGCCTGAAGGTCACCGCAGAGACCGAGGACGGCGTGATCATGGCGCTCGAGCACCGCGAGCTGCCGGTGTGGGGCGTGCAGTTCCATCCGGAGAGCATCGAGACCGAGCACGGCCACCGCCTGCTCGGCAATTTCCTGGCCCGGGTCCGCGCGCGAGGCCGGGCATGAGCCCGTTGGGCAGCGGCCCGATCAGGTCGGTCATCGCCCAGGTCGCGACCGGGCGGCCGCTCTCGCTCGAGCAGGCGCGCGAGGCGTTCGACATCATGATGGCGGGCGACGCGACGCCGGCGCAGATGGGCGCGATCCTGATGGGCCTGCGCGTGCGCGGCGAGACCGTGGACGAGCTCACCGGCGGGGCGCTCGCCATGCGCGACCGCATGCTCAGGGTCGATGCGCCGGAGAACGCGATCGACACCTGCGGCACGGGCGGCGACGCCCGCGGCACCTTCAACGTCTCCACCGCCGCCGCGCTGGTGGTCGCCGCCTGCGGCGTGCCGGTGGCCAAGCACGGCAACCGGGCGCTCTCCTCGCAGGCGGGCTCGGCGGACGTCCTGCGCGCGCTTGGCGTCGACATCGACGCGGACATCAGGCTGGTCGAGCGGGCGATCCGCGCGGCCGGCATCGGCTTCATGATGGCGCCGCGCCATCACGGCGCCATGCGCCACGTGGCCGGGCCCAGGGTCGAGCTGGGCACGCGCACCATCTTCAACCTGCTCGGGCCGCTGGCCAATCCGGCCGCGGTGCGGCGGCAGCTGCTGGGGGTGTTCGCGCGCGAATGGGTGGAGCCGCTGGCGCGGGTCCTCGGGCGGCTCGGCGTGGAGCGGGCCTGGGTGGTCCATGGGGCGGACGGGCTGGACGAGCTGTCCACGACCGGGATCTCGTTCGTGGCCGAGCTCAGGGACGGCGAGGTCAGGACCTTCGAGGTGGCGCCGGAGGATGCGGGGCTGCGCCGGGCGACGCTCGACGATCTCAAGGGCGCCGATGCCGAGAGCAACGCCTCGGCCCTGCGCGCGGTGCTCGACGGCCTGCACGGCCCCTATCGCGACATCGTGCTGCTCAACGCTGCGGGTGCCCTGGTGGTGGCGGGCGCGGCCGAGGATCTCGCGACCGGGGTCACGCGCGCGGCCGAGGCGATCGACAGCGGCGCCGCCAAGGCGGTGCTCGCAGCATTGGTGGCGATCACCAACGAGGCGCCGGCGCATCATGAGTGACGTCCTGGCGCAGATCTGCGCCCGCAAGCGCGCGACCGTCGCCAGACGGCGTCTCGAGCGGCCGCTGTCGGCGCTTTATGACGCGTCGCCGGGGCGCCCGCCGCGCGGCTTTGCCCGCGCGCTCGAGGCGGAGCTGGCCCGCGGCCGCTTCGCGCTGATCGCCGAGATCAAGCGAGCGTCGCCCAGCAAGGGCCTGATCCGGCAGGATTTCAAGCCGCAGGCACTCGCCCTGGCCTACGCCGCGGGCGGGGCCGCCTGCCTGTCCGTGCTCACCGACGAGCCGTATTTCCAGGGTGCCGACGAGCACCTGACCCTGGCGCGGGAGAGCGTGGATTTGCCTTGTCTTCGCAAGGATTTCACGCTCGATCCTTACCAGGTGGTCGAGGCCCGTGCGCTCGGCGCCGACTGCGTCCTCCTGATCATGGCCGCACTCGAGGACGCTGAGGCGCGGGAACTCGCGGCGCTGGCGCAGGAGCTCGGGATGGACGTGCTGGTCGAGGTCCACGATCGCGCCGAGCTCGAGCGGGCGCTCGCCCTGGAGGTGCGGCTACTCGGGATCAACAACCGCGATCTCAAGACCTTGCAGGTCGATCTGGCCACGACCGAGCAGCTGGCGCGGCTGGTGCCGGAGGACCGGCTGCTGGTGTGCGAGAGCGGCCTCTACGAGCACGCGGACCTGCAGCGCATGGCGCGGGCCGGCGCGCGCTGCTTCCTGGTCGGCGAATCCCTGATGCGCGAGGCGGACGTCCGCGCCGCGACGCGCGCGCTCCTGGGCCTGGTCGATGCGGCATGAGTGATCTCACCCATTTCGATGCCGCGGGCAACGCCGTCATGGTGGACGTCGGCGGCAAGGACGTGACGGAGCGCATCGCGACCGCCTCCGGCCGGGTGCTCATGCAGCGCGCGACCCTGGAGCTGATCGAGCGGCGCGGCGTTCGGAAGGGTGACGTGCTCACGGTCGCGCAGCTCGCCGGCATCATGGGCGCCAAGCGCACGCCCGACCTGATCCCCTTGTGCCATCCGCTGCCGTTGTCCTCGGTCCAGGTCGAGCTCACCCCTCGGGCCGAGCCGCCGTCGGTGGAGATCGCGGCCACCTGCCGGCTCGCCGGTCGCACCGGCGTCGAGATGGAGGCGCTGACCGCGGTCGCGGTGGCGGCGCTCACCGTCTACGACATGTGCAAGGCGGTGGATCGAGGCATGCGCATCACGGACATCCGCCTGCGCCACAAGGCCGGCGGCAAGTCCGGCACCTTCACGGCCGAGTGATGCTCCCGGTCAGCGAAGCTCTGGAGCGCATGATCGCGCCGTTCGCGCCGCTGCCGGCGGAGTGGGTGCATCTGGCCGCCGCCGAGGGCCGCGTGCTCGCGCGCGATCTGGTCGCGACCCGCGACCAACCGCCGCAGGCGGTCTCCGCCATGGACGGCTACGCCGTGCGTGCAGCCGATCTCGCCGCGGGCCGGGCGCGCCTGCGCCTGATCGGCGCGGCCCCTGCGGGCGGCCACTTCGCGGGCGAGCTGCGCCCGGGCGAGACGGTCCGGATCTTCACCGGCGGCCCGCTGCCGGCCGGCGCCGATGCCGTGGCCCTGCAGGAGAACGCGCGCGCCGAGGGCGATCGGGTCGAGCTCGAGGGCGCGCTCGAGCCCGGCACCTACGTCCGCCCCGCAGGCCTCGACTTTCGGCAGGGCGAGGTGGGCCTCGCGGCCGGCACGCGCCTCTCTGCGCGCCATCTGGGGCTCGCCGCCGCCTTGAACCACGCCTGGATCCCGGTGCGGCGGCGGCCGCGGGTGGCGCTCCTCGCCACCGGCGACGAGCTGGTGATGCCAGGCCAGCCGCTCGGCCCCAGTCAGATCGTGAGCTCCAATACCCCGGCCCTGGCCGCCATGGTCCGCGTCTGGGGCGGAGAGGCCTTGGATCTCGGCATCGCCCGCGATGATCCGAAGGCGCTGGCCGAGATCGCGGCGGATCTGGCCGGGGTGGACCTCGTGGTGACGCTCGGCGGCGCCTCGGTCGGCGAGCGCGACCTGATCCGCGCCGTCCTCGGCGAGCACGGCCTGGAACTCGACTTCTGGCAGATCGCCATGCGCCCGGGCAAGCCGCTCCTGTTCGGGCGGATCAGGGGCGTGCCGCTGCTGGGGCTGCCCGGCAATCCGGTCTCGGCCGGCGTCTGCGCGGTCCTGTTCGTGCGTGCCATCCTCTGCCGCTGCCTGGGGCTGGACCCGAGGCCGCCCGAGGTGCCGGCGGTGCTCGGTCGCGCGCTGCCGCCGAACGACCGGCGCGAGGAGTATCTGCGCGCGTCCTGGCGCTGGCGCGAGGACGGGCAACTCGAGGTTTTCCCGGCCGAGCGCCAGGATAGTTCCATGCTGGCGGTGTTCGCCCGGGCCGATTGCCTGGTCAGGCGCCCGGCCTTCGCGCCGGCGATGCCGCAAGGGACGCGTGTGTCGGCGCTGCCGCTCGCGCCCGCTTGGATCGCCGTCTGACCCGAGACGACCGTCGTGCGGGTACGAATCGGAAATGATTCAACCGTGCTGGCGCCTTGGAAACTTTCGCGCAGTGGGGTAAAATTCGCATCCTCGGCAGTCGGATTCATTGACCGCCGATGAGAACTTATGTAGAACACAAGAGCCCGGTTGGGTCCGTCCCGCATTCGGTCGCGAGGGAGGTCCGGTGCTTACTCAGCGCCAGCATCAGCTATTGCTGTTCATCCAGCGGTACGTCAACGACCATGGGGTGCCTCCTTCCTTCGAGGAGATGCGCGATGCGCTCAAGCTCAGGTCCAAGTCCGGCATCCACCGGCTGATCATGGGGCTCGACGAGCGCGGTTACATCCGTCGGCTGCCGTATCGCGCGCGCGCCTTGGAGGTGACGCGGATGCCCCCGGGGCTGCGCCCGGAGCCGGGCGACGGGCTCCTGGGCGAGCCGCCCTCCAACGTCGTCCAGGGCCGCTTCGGCGCCAGGCCCACGCCGGTCGACGAGCCCAGCCCGGTGGTGAGCCTGCCGCTGTACGGCCGCATCGCCGCGGGCACGCCGATCGAATCCCTGCGTGATCACACCACCTACATCGAGGTGCCGCCGCATCTGGTGCAGACCGGCGATCACTACGCGCTCGAGGTGGTCGGCGATTCGATGATCGACGCCGGCATCCAGGACGGCGACATCGTCGTGGTCCAGCGCTGCGACGTGGCCGAGAACGGCGCCATCGTGGTGGCCCTGATCGACGAGCACGAGGTGACCTTGAAGCGGCTCCGCTGCAAGGGCCAGACCATCGCCCTGGAAGCCGCCAACGCCGAATACGAGACCCGGATCTTCGGGCCCAACCGGGTGCGCGTCCAGGGGCGCCTGGTGGCTTTGATGCGGACCTACTGACCCGACGGACTGCTATCGGACCGTCGCTTCGGCCTGCATCGACACGGCGCCGTCCGGCAAGGCGGCCCAGACGTCCACATCCGCGCCCTCGAGCGTCGCGTTCAGCGTCAGCCCGGCGCCGAGGAGTGCCGGGCGCAGGCCCCGGTAGCTCAGGCTCCTCAGCTCCCTGCC
>CAZXYL010000550.1:0-4196 GCA_964644915.1 uncultured Geminicoccaceae bacterium | reverse complement strand
ACGGCCACTTCGTCGAGGCGGAGCTCCTCTCCTTGACGGCGATGGAGAAGTCGGCCGGCTGGGGCGACGAGGTGCCGGAGATCCTGCGCAACGACGACTGGCGCTACGCCGTCTTCACGCCGGCGGGCGAGCCCAGGGCCGGCACGAACGAGGCCCCCTGCCTGGCTTGCCACAAGCCGCTCACCGACACGGATTACGTCTTCACGCTGGAGGATCTGCAAGCCTTCGTCGGAAAACAGTAGCCGCCAGGCCGCCTCCTCGTCCGGCCGAGCGCCACCGCCTCTGGCCTCCGCGCCGGCCACGGGCAAGCCTGTCAGTGGCGGAAATGGCGGATGCCGGTGAACACCATGGCGGCGCCGGCCCGGTCGGCGGCGGCGATGACGTCCGGGTCGCGCAAGCTGCCGCCCGGCTGGATCGCCGCCGTGACGCCGGCATCGAGCGCCGCTTCCAGCCCGTCGGCGAAAGGGAAGAAGGCATCGGAAGCGAGCACGGCACCTTGTGTGCGCGGCTGCAGATCACCCGCATGGCGCGCCGCTTCCGCGGCCTTGCGCACCGCGATGCCGACCGCGTCGAGGCGGCTCATCTGGCCAGCGCCGATGCCGACCGTAGCCCCATCCTTTGCGAGCACGATGGCGTTCGACTTGACGTGCTTGCAGACGGTGAAGGCGAACAGCAGATCCGCCAGCTCGTCGGCGCTCGGCGGCCTTCGCGTGACCACCTCGAGCTCGGCCGCGCGCACCCGTGCCCGGTCGCGCTCCTGGACCAACAGGCCGCCGGCGATCGAGCGCAGGACAACACCGGGCGCCGCCGGATCGGGCAGCGCGCCGGTCAGCAGCAGCCGCAGGTTCGGCTTGCCGGCCAGCACCTCGCGGGCCGCATCCGTCGCGTCCGGCGCGATCACCACCTCGGTAAAGATCTGGCCGATCTCCAGGGCGGTGCGCTCGTCGAGGGTCCGGTTGAGCGCCACGATGCCGCCATAGGCGCTGATCGGGTCGCAGGCGCGGGCGCGTTCGTAGGCGATGTGCAGCTCTGCGGCCGTGGCGACGCCGCAGGGGTTGGCGTGCTTCACGACGACGGCCGCTGGCCGGTCGAACTCCGCGACCAGCTCGAAGGCGGCGTCGGCATCGGCGAGATTGTTGTAGCTCAGCTCCTTGCCCTGGACCTGGCGCGCGCTCGCGATCCCCGGCCGCTCCTCGTCCGTGACGTAGAAGGCGCCCTGCTGATGCGGGTTCTCGCCGTAGCGCGTGCGCTGCCGGCGCGCAGCGGCGACGATCAGCCGCTCGGGCAGGAGCTCGCCCTGTTGCGCGGCGAACCAGCCGGCGATGGCGGCATCGTAGGCGGCGGTGCGCGCGAACGCCCGGGCGGCGAGCCGGCGCCGCAGATCCGCGCTGATGGCCCCGTCGAGCGCTCGCATTTCCTCGATGATCTCGCCGTAATCGGCGGGCCCGGTGGCCACGGCGACGCTCGCGTGGTTCTTGGCTGCGGCGCGAAGAAGCGCCGGCCCACCGATGTCGATCATCTCGATGATCTCGGCCTCGGCCTCGCCCGCGGCCACGCTCGCCTCGAACGGGTAGAGGTTGACCACGACCAGATCGATCGGCGCGATGCCCTGGCCCTGGAGCGCCGCCATGTGCGCCTCGAGCTCCCGGCGCGCGAGAATGCCGCCGTGGATCGCCGGGTGCAGCGTCTTGACCCGGCCGTCCAGGATCTCCGGTGCACCGGTCACGTCGGCGACCTCGGTGACCGAAATCCCAGCCTCGCGCAGTGCGTGCGCGGTGCCGCCGGTCGAGATCAGCTCGACGTTGCGCGCGGCGAGCGCGCGCGCGAGCTCCACGAGCCCGATCTTGTCATAGACAGAGAGCAACGCGCGCCGGATCGGATGGTCGGTCATCGAGACACCTCGAAATCCCGCGCCCTCTAGCCGCTTACGCCCGGCGCCGCAAGCGGGCGATGAAGAAACCGTCGAGCCCGCCCCGCTCGGGCAAGTGAATCGGCAATGTGCGCAACTCGCCCGCGGGCGTGATCTCGACCGGCAGGTGGTCGATCTCGGCCGGCGCGATCGGGACGCGCTCGACCGCGAGGCCCCCGGCAAGAGCCCGCTCGATGACGAGCGGCCCTTCCTCCGGCTGCAAGGAGCAGCTGGCGTAGACCAGGATGCCGCCCGGCGCCAGCATCTCGAGCGCGGCGCGAAGGAGGCTTTCCTGCAGCTCCGCCATGCGCGCAAGGTCGGCCGGGGTCTTGTGCCAGGCGATATCCGGGTGGCGCCGGATGGTGCCGGTGGCGGTGCACGGCGCATCGAGCAGGACGAAAGGCGCAGGCTCAGCCGGCCGCCATGCCAGCGCATCGGCGATCACCACTGCGGCGTCCAACGCCAGCCGCTCGAGATTGGCGCGCAGGCGCAACGCGCGCCGCTCCGAGATCTCGACCGCGGTAACCTGCGCGCCCAGCGCCGCGAGCTGTGCCGTCTTGCCACCGGGTGCGGCGCACAGATCGATCACGCTCCGGCCGCGCACCTCGCCCAGAAGACGCGCCGGCAGTGCCGCGGCCGCATCCTGGACCCAGAACGCGCCTTCGGCGTAGCCCGGCAGCTCCTCGATCGGCCCACCCGCGGCCCGCCGCAGGCTGTTGTCGTGGATGCGCGTCGCTTCCAGCCGTGCGGCCCAGGCATCCGCGTCCGTCTTGACCGTCAGATCGAGCGGCGCCTCGACCAGGTGCGCCTCGGCGATCGCGCGCGCCCGGTCCTCGCCATAAGCCGTAGCCCAGGCGCGCCAGAGCCACTCGGGTGTGTTCAGCCGCGCGGCGTCCTGGCGCGCCAACAGCGCCTCGCCCTCGCGTGCGAGGCGGCGCAGGACGGCGTTGGCGAGCCCTTTGGCGAAGGCTTCGTGCCTCTGGGCCAGCGCCACCGTGGTGCTCACCGCGGCGTGCGGCGGCGTGCCGAGGAAAAGGAGCTGCGCCGCCCCGAGACGCAGGATGTTGCGCACGCGCTCGGACTTGGGCAGGCGCTCGAGGAAGCGGCCGAGCACATCGTCGATCTGGCCGCGCCGGCGCAGCACGGTCGTGACCAGGAGCCGCGCGAACGCCCGGTCCCGTGCCGGCAGCGCGCCGAGCTTGGGATGGCCGGCGAAGGTCTCGTCCAGGGGGCGCGCCTGGCCGAGCACGCGCTCCAGCACGTCGAGCGCCACCGCGCGTGCGCTCGCATCCGCTGGCTCCCGGCGCTGCGGCGGCGGGCTCAAGCCGCGCTCTGGTCCGGTCGGCGGCCGGCCAGAACCTCGCGGATCAGCGCCTGCGTCTCGGCCACGCCGTAATAGGCGGCGAAGGTGCCGAACCGTGGCCCCTCGGTCTGCCCGAGCAGGATCTCGTAGAGCGCTTTGAACCAGTCGCGCAGATTGGCGAAGCCCTGCCGCTTGCCGATCTCGTAGACCTCGAACTGGATCGCCTCGGCGTCGGCCCCGGGGTTCGCGTCCAGCCAGGCGGCGAGCTCGGCCAGCGCCGCGCGCTCCCGCTCGTCCGGCAGGCGATACGCCTTGGCCGGTTTCACGAAGTCCCGGTAGTAGGCGAGCGCGTGCCGGACCAGCTGGTCCATCACCGGCGTGTTCTCGGGCGTGACCTCCGGCGCGTAGCGACGGATGAAGCCCCAGAGCACGCCGGGCTCCTCGGCGTTCACGACCGAGGCGAGGTTGAGCAGCATCGTGAAGCTGATCGGCAGGCCGCCCGGCGGCGGCGCGCCGCCGTGGATGTGCCAGACCGGGTTGTGGAAGCGCTCCTCCTCCCTCTGCTGCGGGAAGCGGTCGAGGAAGCCGAAATAGTCGTCGACATGGCGCGGGATGACGTCGAAATAGAGCCGCTTCGCCTTGCGCGGCGCCTGAAACATGTAGAGCTTCAGGCTCTCCTTGGTGCCGTACCTCAGCCACTCGTCGACCGTGAGGCCGTTGCCCTTGGACTTCGAGATCTTCTGGCCCTGCTCGTCGAGGAACATCTCGTAGGCAAAGCCTTCGGGCGGCTCGCCGCCCAGAACACGGCAGATCCGGCTCGAGACCTTGACCGAATCGATCAGATCCTTGCCGTACATCTCGTAGTCGACGCCGAGCGCCGCCCAGCGCATCGCCCAGTCCGGGCGCCACTGCAGCTTGGCCTGTCCGTCCATGACCGACTGCTCGACCATGCGCCCGTCCTCGTCGCGGTAGACCACCGTGCCC
>CAZXYL010000549.1:0-2157 GCA_964644915.1 uncultured Geminicoccaceae bacterium | reverse complement strand
ACCTCGCCGGCCAGAGCCGCGTTCTGGGCCGGCGCCGAGCCGTCGTAGGGGATAAAGTTGAACTCGGCCCCAGCACCCGCCTCGACGGCGAGCAGATTGAGGTGGTGGATGGACCCCGGCGCCGCCGCTGCGGCCCTGATGGCGCGGGGCTCGGCCTTGGCGGCCTCGATCAGCTCCTCCAGGTCCTGCCAGGGCGCATCCGCCGTCACCGAGATCAGACTGGGCGACCCACCGATGATGAACGGGTACCACACGTCCATCCGCTGGTCCCAGCCGCCCTGGACGCCGGTCGTGACGTTGGCATCGGCAATGCCGCCGAGCGTATAGCCGTCCGCGCCCTGGCTATGGACGTAGCTCATGCCGGCGGAGCCGGCGACGCCGCCCGTGCGATTGGTGACGTTCATGCGCACCGGCAAGAACGGCTCCATCTCGTTCGAGACCAGCCGGCTCGCGACGTCCGTGCCGCCACCCGCGGCCCAGACGACCACGACGGAGATGTCTCGGGACGGGTAATCCTGAGCCGCGGACGGAAGGGCACCCAGCGCCAGCGCGCCGGCGGTCAGGGCGAGTATCGCGCGCATACGTAGCCTCCATTGCTTTGCCCCGGGCGGGTCGCAAGCGGCCCTGCTCACGGCTTCGGGATGTCGAGCGTCGCCGGGTCGACCGAAGCCGCGCCCAGCTCGTGCAGGGTCCAGGCGAACACCGACTCCAGCCGCGCGAACTCTTCCTGGGCCTCCTCGCCCGAGAGGCCGGAGAGCGTGTAGTGGTTCTCCTCTGCCCACTGCTGGACGGCCTCGCTCTCCATCGCGGCATCGAAGGCGGAGGTCAGCTTCTCCTTCACCTCGTCCGGCGCGTCCGAGCGGACCGCGAAGCCGATCGCCTGCTGGATCGGGAGATGGTCCGAAAGCTCGGGATACGTCTCGAAAGCGGAGGGAACGGTGCCGACGCCCTCCACCTCGACGCCGTCCGGGATCAGCATCGCGAGCGGCCGGAGCCGCCCGGCTTGGATCAGCTGCGCCTGCTCGGCGAGCGAGGTCACGACCATCTGCACCTCGCCCGCGATGGCGGCGTTCTGGGCGGGAGCCGAGCCGTCGTAGGGGATGAAGTTGAACTCGGCCCCGGCACCCTCCTCGAAGGCGAGCAGGTTGAGGTGGTGGATCGAGCCCGCAGCGCTCGCGCCCGCCGCGATCGAGCCCGGGTCCGCCTTCGCCGCCTCGACCAGGTCCTCGATGCTCTCGTGCGGCGAGTTCGCGGGCACGGAAATCAGGTCAGGCGAGCCGCCGACGATGAACGGGTACCACACGTCCATGCGCTCTTCCCAGCCGCCCTGGACGCCTGCGGTGACCACCGACTCCGAGATGCCGGCCAGCGTGTAGCCGTCGGCCGGCTGCGAATAGACGTGACTCATGCCGGCCGAGCCGCCGACGCCGCCGGTGCGGTTGGTGACGTTGACGTTGACGCCCAGGTCGTCCTGCATCTCGGCCATGATCAGGCGGTTGAGCGTATCGGTGCCGCCCCCGGCCGCCCAGACGACGACGTTGGTGATGTCGCGCGCCGGGTAGTCCTGCGCCTGAGCGCCGGCGGCGGCGAGGCCGAGCACGAGCCCGGCGGCGGTGAGAAGCTGCGGTACGCGCATCATCGTCGGTGTCTCCCAGGTGCGGTGCGACGGCCGGAGCGCCGAAGGCCCCTCCGCGTCCGATCGGGCGACGAAGGCCCTTGATTATCGGCCGCGTTTCTGTATGCCCTGACGTATACGCAAACGAATGAGTCGTCAATCGCACTCAATGCTGTCTCTTTCCGAGATCGCGTTCGTCGGCACCGGCCTGAACCGCCCGGAGTGCGTGCTCGCCCACAGCTCCGGCCTGCTGTTCGCCTCGGATTGGACCGGCACCGGCGGTATCGCGGTGGCCGCACCGGACGGGCGGGTGACCCGCCACCTCGCCCGCAACGCACCGCGGGCGCTCAAGCCCAACGGCATCGCTCTGGAAGCGGGCGGCAGCTTCCTTATGAGCGAGCTCGGCGACGAGACCGGGGGCGTCTGGCGCCTGCAGCCGGACGGCACCGTCGAGCCGGTGCTCCTGGAGGTGGAGGGCACGCCGCTGCCGCCCGTCAACTTCGTCGCACCCGATGACGAGGGCCGGCTCTGGATCACGATCA
>CAZXYL010000548.1:0-2151 GCA_964644915.1 uncultured Geminicoccaceae bacterium | reverse complement strand
GCCAAGGCCCTGCGCATCGCCATGGACCCGAACGGGCTCGCCTTCCCCCGGCGCAAGATCACGCTCTCGACCTCGGGCGTGGTGCCGAAGATCGAGGCCTGCGGCAGGGAACTGGGGGTCGGGCTCGCGGTTTCCCTCCATGCCGTGCGCGACGATCTGCGTGACGAGCTGGTGCCGATCAATCGCAAATGGAACATCGCTCAGCTGCTCGAGGCCTGCCGGCGCTATCCGGAGCGCGGTCGGGCGATCACCTTCGAGTACGTGATGCTCGACGGCGTGAACGACAGCGAGGCCGACGCGCGGGAGCTCGTGCGGCTGATCCGGGGCATTCCCGCCAAGGTCAACCTGATCCCGTTCAATCCCTGGCCCGGCGCGGCCTACGCCTGCTCGCCGCCGGAGCGCATCCGCGCCTTCGCCGAGATCGTGACCCGCGCGGGCTATCCCTCGCCCGTGCGCACGCCGCGCGGGCGCGACATCCTCGCCGCCTGCGGCCAGCTCAAGACGGCCAGCCAGCGGCCGCGGCGGCGGACCCTCGCCGCGTGAGGCTCCCGGACCCCACATGAAGCGCTTCCTGGTCGGCTTCTTCGCGACCGTGGGCGTGCTCGCCCTGCTGCTGGTGGCCGGCGTCGCCCTGGCCACCTGGCTGCTGCTGCCGCGCGATCCGCCACCACTGCCGGATCGGCTGGTCCTGGACCTCGACCTGCGGAGATCGCTGCCCGAGATCGCCGCGGCCGATCCCTTGGCGGTCCTGCGCATCGAGCGGGAGCCCACGTTCACCGAAGTCGTCGTGGCCCTCGACCGGGCGGTCCACGACGAGCGGGTCCGGGGTGTGGTCGCGCAGCTCGAAGGCGAGGGGCCCGGCTACGCCCAGACGCAGGAGCTGCGCGCCGCGATTCTCAGGCTGCGCGAGGCGGGCAAGTTCGCGCTCGCCTACGCCGACAGCTTCGGCGAGTTCGGGCCGGGCACGCGCGGCTATTTCCTCGCGAGCGCCTTCGAGGAGATCCACCTGCAGCCGATGGGCTCGCTCGGGCTCACGGGCCTGCTGATCGAGATGCCACTGGTGCGCGGGCTGCTCGACAAGGTGGGGGTGAGGCCGAGCGTGGACCGGCGCGGCCGGTACAAGACCACGCCCGAGATCTTCACCGAGCGCGAGCTCACGCCGGACTCGCGGGAATCGCTGGAATCGCTCGCCGATTCGGTCTACGGCCAGATCACCTCGGGCATCGGCGCCGGCCGCGGTCTGGACGAGGCCAGGGTGGCAGCCCTGATCGACGGCGGTCCTTACGCCGCGACCGACGCTGCCGAGGCGGGGCTGGTCGACGCCCTGAGCTTTTGGGACGAGGTGGTCGAGCAGGCCGAGGAGCGCGCCGGCCCCGGCAGCGAGAGCGTGGCCATGCAAAGCTACCTCGCCCGGCTCGAGCCGCCGCCCGAGGGCACGTCGGTGATCGCGCTGGTGCACGGCATCGGCCAGGTCCAGCGGGGCGAGAGCGAGTACGGGCCGGCGCGCGGCTGGATCATGGGCGGCGACAGCGTCGCGGGCGCGATTCGGGACGCGGTCGAGGACCCCGACGTCCGGGCGATCCTGTTCCGGGTCGACTCCCCGGGCGGCTCGCCGGTCGCCTCGGAGACGATCGGGCGCGAGGTCCGGCGCGCCATCGACGAAGGCAAGCCCGTGATCGTCTCCATGGGCGAGACCGCGGCCTCGGGCGGCTACTGGATCGCGATGGACGCCTCGCGGATCGTCGCGAGTCCGGCGACGCTCACGGGCTCGATCGGCGTGTTCGCCGGCAAGCCGGTGCTGGACGAGCTGTTCGACGAGATCGGCGTCAACTGGGCACGCGTCCAGCGCGGCGCCAATGCCGACATGTGGAGCCTGGGCGTCGACTTCGAGCCGCAGCATCGCGCTCGGCTCGACGCCTTTTTGGACCGCGTCTACGAAGCCTTCATCGAAGGGGTGGCGCGCGGGCGCAAGCTCTCCGAGGCGCAGGCGCGCGACGCCGCCGAGGGCCGGGTGTGGACCGGTGAGCAGGCGCTCGAGGTCGGGCTGGTGGACGATCTGGGCGGCTTCGTGCGCGCGGTTGAGCTTGCGCGGGAAGCCGCGGGCCTGACTCCCGAGGACCCGATCCAGCTGCGCCGCTTCCCGGCGCCGCG
>CAZXYL010000547.1:0-4157 GCA_964644915.1 uncultured Geminicoccaceae bacterium | reverse complement strand
TCCAGCACGAGGCGCAGCACGCCGTGCGCCGCCGGATGCTGCGGCCCGAAGTTCATGGTGTAGCTCTGCAGCGAGATCTCGGGCATGGGCATTCGTCCCGGCTGGGCTCAGGGCTGCTCTTCGCGCGCCTTCTCGTCCCCGGGTAGAAGGCCGGCACCTTCCCAGGGCGAGAGGAAATCGAAGCTGCGCCAGTCCTGGCGCAGGCTGACCGGCTCGTAGACCACCCGCTTCTGCTCGTCGTCGTAGCGCACCTCGACGTAGCCGGTCTGCGGGAAGTCCTTGCGCAGCGGATGGCCCTCGAAGCCGTAGTCGGTGAGGAGACGCCGCAGGTCCGGGTGGTCGGTGAAGTAGATGCCGTACATGTCCCAGGTTTCCCGCTCGTACCAGTCGGCCGCGCTGAACACGTCGGTGACCGAGGGTACGGGCGTGATCTCGTCGGTCGCCACCTTGACCCGAATCCGCTGGTTGTGCTTGAGCGAGAGCAGGTGGTAGACGACCTCGAAACGCTGCTCCCGATCGGGGTAGTCGACGCCGCAGAGGTCCAGCAGCATCTTGAACGAGCAGCTCGGCTCGTCGCGCAGGAAACTCAAAACGCGGGCGATGGCCCCGGTCGGCACGCGGATCGTGAGCTCGCCCCGCTCGATGCGGCTCTCGATCAACGCCTCGCCCAGCGCCGGCGCGATCTCGTCCAGGAGCTCGCGCAACGCGTCCTCGCGCTCAGCCAGCGTGGGTCCAGCCATGCGCCACCTGCCATCCCAAAATTCTGCGCGCCCGGCTCACCGCTCGATCGTGCCGGTCCGCCTGATCTTGCGCTGCAACTGCAGCAGCCCGTAGACCAGCGCTTCCGCCGTCGGCGGGCACCCCGGCACGTAGATGTCCACGGGCACGATGCGGTCGCAACCGCGCACCACCGAGTAGGAGTAGTGATAGTAGCCGCCGCCGTTGGCGCAGGAGCCCATGGAGATGACGTAGCGCGGCTCCGCCATCTGGTCGTAGACCTTGCGCAGCGCCGGCGCCATCTTGTTGCACAGCGTCCCGGCGACGATCATCACGTCCGACTGGCGCGGGCTCGGCCGGAACACGGCACCGAAGCGATCGAGATCATATCGGCTGGCCGCGGCGTGCATCATCTCGATCGCGCAGCAGGCGAGCCCGAAGGTCATCGGCCAGAGCGAGCCCGCGCGCGCCCAGCTGACCAGGTGCTCGAGCTGGGTGACGAAGAAGCCCTTGTCCTCCAGATCCCGATTGACCTGTTCGAACAGCCGCTGATCGGCCTCGCTGCGGGTCAGGCGACGGGTATCGGCAGGTGCCGCTACTCCCATTCGAGCGCCCCTTTCTTCCACTCGTAGATGAAACCGATGGTCAGGACGGCCAAAAAGATCATCATCGACCAGAAGCCGAACAGACCGATGTTGCCCAGCGAGACCGCCCAGGGGAACAGGAACGCGACCTCGAGGTCGAAGATGATGAACAGGATCGCGACCAGGTAGAAGCGGACGTCGAAGCGGCCACGCGCGTCCTCGAACGGCTCGAAGCCGCACTCGTAGGGCGACAGCTTCTCGGGGTCGGGACGTTGTCGGGCGAGCACGAGCGAGGCGAGCAGCATCAGCACCGACAGCCCGACGGCAATGCCGAGGAAGATCAGGATCGGCAGATATGCCGCCAGCAACGCGTCCATCGCAGCGCCATCCCGTTCTGTGCGAAGGATCCCGACCGAATCCTGCGCCTTCGGCCCTTAGATAGGTCGGCCCATCCATCGATACAGGGGATGGACCGTTACCTAACACCGCAGGGCGAAGGCAAGCAAGCCCACGCCGGCCAGCGCGGGTCAGCCCGCAGCGGCCGGGATCGGAGACCGGGACCGGAAGCGAGAGATTGGCGGGAGTGACGGGACTTGAACCCGCGGCCTCTGGCGTGACAGGCCAGCGCTCTAACCGACTGAGCTACACCCCCGTGCGGTCGACGGGCTGGAACTAATCATCCGGTCCTGCGGTGTCAAGCGCCCACGCCTTGCCCTGCCTCGCGGAACGCCATACCTTGGCGCCAGCCAGGGCGGGCGTAGCTCAGTGGTAGAGCACGGCGTTTACACCGCCGGTGTCGGAGGTTCGATCCCTTCCGCCCGCAGGCGCGCCCCCGCGACACGGTCGCCTCGGCTTGGGCACCGATGCCGACGGCGACGGGCACCGCCCCTCGCACGGCAAGGGCAGGGGCCACTCCCGCGGGTCGAAAAGGATAGCCCGCCGCGACGGGCGGGCAGAGCTCGCTGTCTAGTTCAGCGCCTGGGTGAACTGCTTACCCGGCCTGAACTTGGGCTGCTTGCGGGCCGGGATCTTGATCGGCTCGCCGGTACGCGGGTTGCGCCCTTCGCTCGCACTACGCTCGCTCACGGTATAGGTGCCGAAGCCGACCAACCTGACGTCGTCCTTCTTCTTCAGCGCTTCCATGATGGTCTCGAGCGTGGCGTCGACCGCGCGGCTGACATCCGCCTTCGAGAGCCCGCACCTGTCGGCGACCGCGGCAACCAACTCGTTCTTGTTCACCGTGTAACCCCCTTGACCAATGGCTTCTCCTACCGGAGCAATTTCCAGTAAGTCGGCGTAAAGTAAAGCCGCACACAACCAATTCGTCAACGGTTCGTGGCGCTTTTCGGGCGGATTTTTCACGGATTCCGGCGTCAGGGGCGAAAAAATTCACCCCCGACGCGAGTCGACGGGCTAGTTGGGCAGCGGCGCCGGCTCGGGCGTACCCTGTGGTCCGCCTGCGGCGACGCGCTCCGCCTCGACCTCGACCCACTCGACCGCCTCGGGCTCGCGGGTGAGCGAGTGCTTCAAGACCTCGTCGACCGTGTTGACCGGAATGATCTTCATGCCCTTCTTCACGTTGTCTGGAATCTCGGCCAGGTCCTTTTCGTTCTCCTTGGGGATCAGGACGGTCTTGATGCCCCCGCGCAGCGCCGCGAGCAGTTTCTCTTTCAGACCCCCGATCGGCAGGACCCGGCCGCGCAGCGTGATCTCGCCGGTCATCGCAACGCTCGCCTTGATCGGGATCTTGGTCAGCACCGAAACGATCGAGGTGACCATGGCGATACCGGCCGACGGCCCGTCCTTGGGCGTGGCGCCTTCGGGCACGTGGACGTGGATATCGGTCTTGTCGAAGGTCGGCGGGATGATCCCGAGCGAGACGGAGCGCGAGCGCACGTAGCTCTTCGCCGCCTGCACCGATTCCTGCATCACGTCGCCGAGCTTGCCGGTGATCGTCATCCGCCCCTTGCCGGGCAGCGTGACCGCTTCGATCGAGAGCAGCTCGCCCCCGACCTCGGTCCAGGCGAGGCCGGTGCTCACCCCCACGAGGTCCTCGCGCTCCGCCTCGCCGTAGCGGAACTTGCGCACGCCCGCATACCTGCCGAGGTTGCGCCGCGTGATCTGGATCCGCTGCTTGTCCTCCATCAGGAGTTCCTTGGTCGCCTTGCGGATCAGGTTGGCGATCTCGCGCTCGAGATTACGAACGCCCGCCTCGCGCGTGTAGTAGCGCACGAGATCGACGTGGGCGTCGTCCGAGATCGACCACTCATCCGGCTTCAGGCCGTGCGCCTCGACCTGCTTGGCAATCAGGTGGCGCTTGGCGATCTCGATCTTCTCGTCCTCGGTATAGCCGGGGATGCGGATGATCTCGAGCCGGTCCTGCAGCGGCTGCGGCATGCGCAGCGTGTTCGCGGTGCACACGAACATCACGTCCGACAGGTCGTAGTCGACCTCGAGATAGTGGTCGTTGAAGTTGCTGTTCTGCTCGGGATCGAGCACCTCGAGCAGGGCCGATGACGGGTCGCCACGGAAGTCGGCACCCATCTTGTCGACCTCGTCCAGCATGAAGAGCGGGTTCGAGGTCTTGGCCTTCTTCATCGACTGAATGATCTTGCCGGGCATCGAGCCGATGTAGGTCCGCCGGTGGCCGCGGATCTCGGCCTCGTCGCGGATCCCGCCCAGGCTCACCCGGACGAAGTTGCGTCCCGTGGAGCGGGCCAGCGACTTGCCGAGCGAGGTCTTGCCCACGCCGGGCGGGCCGACCAGGCACAGGATCGGGCCCTTCATCTTGTCGACCCGCTGCTGCACGGCGAGGTACTCGAGGATCCGCTCCTTGACCTTCTCGAGGCCGTAATG
>CAZXYL010000546.1:0-1640 GCA_964644915.1 uncultured Geminicoccaceae bacterium | reverse complement strand
GATAGCGCTTGTAGACCTCGACGTCCGGCAGCTCGGGCATGGCGGGCTCCGATCAGAGCGGCTCACCCGAGGACGTGTTCGGCACCAGATGCGGTGCGCGCTGCAGCGGCCCGCGGCCGCCCGCCAGCACCTTGCACGCCGTCTCGGCGGCGGCGGCCCCGCTCTTCGCGGCGCCGTGCACCGTACCATAGGCGTCGAGCGCGCAGGCCTCGCCGGCGAAGAAGATTCGCTCGGCCACGGGCTCGCTCAACACCGGCCGCAGGTGTGCTTGGCCTGGCAGCGCGCAGGAGTAGCCGCCGCGGATGTCGGGGTCGCCGCACCAGGCGGTGCTCGCCACGCCCTTGAGGTGCCGACGGATGCCGCTGCCGAGCACCGCAACCAGGCGCTCCAGGGCGAAGTCCGCCATGGCGTCCGGCCCCCTGGCCTCGAGCTCGCGGGCGAAGCGGCCGCCCAGATAGCCGATCGCGAGATTGCGGCCGAAGGGGCGGATCTCGAAGCGGATCGCTTCCAGCGTCCCATGCTCGAAGTGGACGTGGCCGGGTTCGGTCAGGTCGAAGGCGTCGCGCTCGAAGGCGAGCGCCACCTTGTTCGCCTCGCCGAGCGGCACCCCGGCGAAGGCATCCTGGGCAGCGGCAGGCAGGGGCGGGTCGAACCGGATGCGGCCGGCAGTCAGCGCGCTGGTCGAGACCGTCACGATCACCGCCCGCGCCCGGAGGTCGCCCCGGGCGGTCTCGATCGTGACCCCCTCCCCGCCCCAGCGGATGCGCCGGGCGGCCGTTGCGAGCTCGACCGGTATGCCCGTGCCCCAACGCTGCAGGAGAGCGCCGTAGCCCATCTCGACCCGGTAGTTGCCGCCGACCTCCTCGTAGCGCCAGTAGTCGAGGGTGGACATCCGCTCCGGCTCGACGCCGGCGAGCGCCGCGAACCAGGATTCGAACATCGCCCGATAGCGCTCGTGCGGCGGGACGACCTCCGCCGCGGCGATGTCCAGGCCACGTGCGCCCGCGTCTCCGACCGCTTCGTAGGCGCGGGCATAATAGCTGCGGACGTCGGCGTGCAGGGCCGGATCCGCAAAGCCGTCGCCGCGCCACAGCCGGATCGGTGCCGGCGAGCGCTCGTAGGCGAGGCCCTGCTGGTCGGCGAAGCGCACGAACGGGTTGGTCCCGGCGCTGTGCAGCCAGTGCGCGCCCCGATCCCATGGCACGCCGAAGGTCTCGGTGTCGGTATGGGCACGGCCGCCGATGCGGCGCTTCGCCTCGAGCACCAGCAGGCTCACGCCCTGGGCGCCGGCGGACCGCGCGGCGGCGAGGCCCGCGGCCCCGGCGCCCACGATCACGAGATCAGTGCTTGATGGGCTCAAAATTCACCACGGATGCCCGGCGGCAACGCGCCGCCCTCAGCCCTGGACGGAATAGCCGCCGTCCACGGGGATCGCGGTCCCGCTCAGGAAGTCGGAGGCCGTGCTCGCGAGGAACACGGCGATGCCCAGAAAATCGTCGGGCGTGCCCCAGCGGCCCGCGGGCGTGCGCGCGACGACCCGGTCGTGCAGCCCGGGGACGTCCCGGCGCGCCTGGCGCGTGAGGTCGGTATCGATCCAGCCCGGCAGGATGGCATTGACCTGGATGCTGTCCTTGGCCCAG
>CAZXYL010000545.1:0-2929 GCA_964644915.1 uncultured Geminicoccaceae bacterium | reverse complement strand
CCGCCCCAGGAGCCCGCCCTGCCGGAGCGCCCGCCGGCGGCACCGCGCAGCCATCGGCGGATCTGGCTCGGCGAGTGGCTCGAGGTGCCGATCTTGGCCTTCGACGATCTGGCTCCGGGCCAGGGTGTCGAGGGGCCGGCCATCGTCGAGTCCGCCACCACCACGGTGCTGCTCCGCCCGGGCGATCGCGCGCAGGCGACCGGACTCGGCTGGCTCGACATCGCGATCGGCGAGGCCTGACCGTCACTCGGGCGGCTCGGGCGCGAGGTCGATCGCCAGGACCTCGACCTCGCCGGTCGGCAGCGCGCGCAGATCCCCCGGCCGGCTGCCCAGAAGGGCGCATGCCACCGGCGCCGTCCAGGCGATCCGGCCGGTGGCGGGGTCCGCCTCGTCCTCGCCGACGATCCGAAACGTCACCTCGCTGTCGTCCGCGCGCAGCAGGGTGACCGCCGCCCCGAACACCACCTCGTCGGAACCCGGGCCGGGCTCCGACACCTCGGCGGTGGCGCGCCGCGCCGTCCAGTAGCGGAGCTCACGTGACGCCCTGCCGATCGCCTCCCGATCGCCCTCGGCGGTCGCGCGGGCGAGCTCGCTCTGATAGCGCGCGACGTTCTGCTCGATCAGCACCAATCCGCGCCGCGTGACCAGATTGCGGTGCGGGCTGATCGGCCGGTCCGGCAGCGGGACCACGCCGGCGCTCTGATCATCCTCCTTGACGAAGGCGCGGCTCATGGGCTCAGGCCGGCACCGATCGCCCGAGCCAGTCGATGGCGGCCTGGACCCCGCCCCGGCCGTGGGCGATGCCGAGCGCTGTGAGCCCGACCTCGACCGCGCCGAGCGTGCCCAGGACCATGGGCGCGTTGACGTGACCCATATGGGCGATCCGAAAAGCCTTGCCGGTGAGCGGGCCGATGCCGATGCCCAAAACGACGCCGCAGCGCTCCCGGCAGAAGTCCAGCAGCGGCTCGGCGTCGCGGCCCTCGCTCATGAGAATGGTGGTCACCGAATCCGCACGCTCCGACGGCTCGGTGACATTGAACTCCAAGGCGCCGCCCTCGGCCCAGACGCCGACCGCGCGCCGCACCGCCTCGGCCAGCAGGCGGTGCCGCTCGAACACGCTGTCCAGGCCGTCCTCGAACAGCATGTCCAGCGCTTTGCGCAGCCCGAACATCATGTGCTCGGGCGGGGTGCCGCAGTACTTCTGGTAGTGCAAGGGGCCCTCGCGCTCGGTCCAGTCCCAGTAGCGGGTGCGCAGCCCGGCGCTCCGGTGCGCCGCGAGCGCTTTCTCGCCCGCGGCGATGAAGCTCAGGCCGGGCGGCGTCATCAGGCCTTTCTGCGAGCCCGCGACCGCGACGTCCACGCCCCAGGCGTCCATCTCGAACGGCATGGTCGCGAGCGACGCGATGGTGTCCACCAGCAGCAGGGCGTCGTGGCCGACGGCGTCAATCGCGCGGCGGATGGCAGGGATATCGTTGACCACGCCGGACGACGTGTCCACCTGCACGACCAGGATCGCCCTGATCTCGCCACGCCGGTCCGCCCGCAGCCGCGCCTCGACCGCCGCCGGATCGACCGCGCGGCGCGCGCCTCGGGGTAGGACCTCGACCTCGGCCCCCAGCACCGCCGCCATCTCGCCCCAGCTCGGGGCGAAGAGGCCGCTCTCCAGGACGAGCACCCGCTCGCCCCTGGACAGCACATTGGCCAGCGCCGCTTCCCAGGCGCCGTGGCCATTGGCGGCGTAGATGTAGGTCCGCCCCCTGGTCGCGAAGACGCGCCGCAGATCGTCGAGGCAGCTCGTGGTGAGGTTCACGAGCGTGCCCGAATAGATGTCGATCGCCGGGCGGTGCATGGCGCCCAGGACCTCGTCCGGCACGGTCGTCGGGCCGGGGATGCTCAGGAATTCGCGGCCGCTGGCGACGGTCATCTGGCTGGTTCCCGCAAGAGACAGGATCGGGCGATCCGATCGCTGCGAGAGATCCTTCCCGAGGTCGGACCGGTTGTCCAGGGCTGGCTGCGCGCACGGGCCGCCCGCGCGCGGGGGTCAGGGCACGAGACGCCCCGAGGTAGGCGCGCACGCGTGCATCCCCGAGCAGCGCCCGGAAATCCGGCGCCTCGCTCACCGTCCCTCGAACACGGACAGGTAGCGCGCGCAGATCTCGCGCAGGAGGTCGAGATGATAGCGCTCGTTCGGGTGCAGGCAGAGGAGCATCAGCCGGCCCTCGCGCCGGAGCTCGCGGACCTCACGCCGGCACCGAGCGTCGAGATCCACTCCTCACACCGAACCCGTTCCGTTAACCCCTGGTCAACCTCTTCCCGGTAAGTCTCCACCACGCCACCGGCTATCGTGGGAGTTCGTGTCGCCCGCATCCGGGGCCGGCGCGCGGACTCCCAGCATCGCACATCGCCGGCAGGTTGAGCGGAAGGTGTTAACATCGGCTTAAGCGGAGAACGTTTGCAATTGGTCCGGTCACCGGAGCGTGAAGGCGGTGGACGGCGTTCGCCGGGGGAGGTGCGGGCCAGGCCCATGGCTGCCCGGTTGGGTTTCGATGCTTGCGCGGAGCAGCGTCCTGTCTGACTGTCGGGAGACGTCGAGCACGCACCCGGGTGATCGTTGATCCTCGGCGGCTGAACCGTAGGTCTCGTCCGCGCCGTCGTTTAGAAGAATCAGAAGAAGAAGTGCAGACCGGTGCCGAGATATTCCAGGTCCCGGTCGAAGAACTGGCCGTTGGGCGAGCGCCCGTTGAAATACTCGAGCATGAACTGCAGGCGCCGCTCCTCGAGATACGGCGTGCGCAGCTCCAACCCGGCGCGGAGCGATACATCGCCCTGCCAGTCGGCTTCCTGGTTGTTCTGATAGTCGAAGGCGGCGACCGGGAATAGGAGATCGCCGAAGACGGGCTCGGCGCCGGTCAGCTCCACGCCTGCCTGC
>CAZXYL010000544.1:0-4324 GCA_964644915.1 uncultured Geminicoccaceae bacterium | reverse complement strand
AGGGCGAACAGGTTGGCATTCATGGCCGCGCGTCCGGACGGTTTGGGCGGATTTCGATGCTTGGGCCCACCTTTAAAGCCGGTTTGCCGCTTCCTGTCGACGCGCAGGAGCAAGCAACCTTGTATCGGGCGCTCCGATACGGTGAACTGTGGCCACGCAAGGGCGGCGCATCCGTCGTGCTGCCCGAGGGACCAACGGGAGGTTTAGTCATGCGATTCCCTTCGCACACCTGTTTCGCGCTGGGCGCTCTGGCCGCGCTGCCGATCGCGCTGGGTGCAGCCACCGTGGACGCCGTCACGCTCAAGGCCTCGCACCAGTGGCCGGGCGGCAGCGGCGACGTGCGCGACGAGATGGTGCAGATCATCAAGCGCGAGGCCGAGGCCGCGGGCGTCGACCTCGAGATCCGCATCTACCCCGGAGCCTCGCTGTTCAAGCCGAACCAGCAGTGGGACGCCATGACCAAGGGCCAGCTCGAGATCTCGGCTTTCCCCCTGGACTACGCGAGCGGCAAGCACCCGCAGTTCAGCGCCACGCTCATGCCGGGGCTGGTCAAGAACCATGAGCACGCCAGGCGCCTGAACGATTCCGAGTTCATGCAGGACATCAAGCAGATCATCGAGGACAACGGCATCATCGTCCTCTCCGACGCATGGCTCGCCGGCGGCTTCGCCGCCAAGGGCCAGTGCACCCTCGAACCCGCGGACGTCCAGGGCCAGGTGCTCCGTGCCGCCGGGCCGATGTTCGAGCTGATGCTCGCCGACGCCGGAGCCTCGATCAACTCGATGCCGAGCTCGGAGATCTATACCGGGCTCCAGACCGGCGTGCTGGACGGGGCCAATACCAGCTCCGGCAGCTTCGTCTCGTACCGCCTCTACGAGGTGGTCGACTGCCTGACGCCGCCCGGCGACTACGCGCTCTGGTTCATGTACGAGCCGATCCTGATGTCCAAGCAGGCGTTCGAGGCGCTCAACGAGGAGCAGCAGCAGGCGCTGATGGACGCCGGGGAGAAGGCCGAGGACTATTTCTTCGAGGCGGCCAAGGGGCTCGACGACGAGATGGTCGAGGTCTTCGAGCAGGCGGGCGTCGAGATCACCTATATGACCGAGGAGCAGTTCGATCAGTGGCTCGATGTGGCCAGGCAGTCCTCCTATCAGCAGTTCGCCGAGGACGTGCCGGGCGGTGCCGAGCTGATCGAGAAGGCGCTCGCCGTCGAGTGACGGCGCCCACGTCATCGGACGGGCGGTCGCCGGACCTCACCCGGCGGCCGCTTGGCCGATCCCCCCGGGCCCGCCGCTGACCCCTGCGCCCCGCGCGCGCCATGGACGCGTTCATCCTCGCGGTGCGCCGCATCTCGCAGGCCTGCGGCATCGTCTCGGCGCTGCTCCTGCTGGCGGCGGTGGTCTCCGTCTGTCACCTGGTCTGGGTGCGCTATCTGCTCGGCGGCTCCGCCATCTGGCAGCACGAGATGACGACCTTCGCGCTGATCGGCGCCACCTTCGTCGGCAGCCCCTACGTCCTGCTCACCCGCGGCCACGTCAACGTCGACCTCGTGCCGCACTACGTGAGCTACCGCGCCCGCTTCGTGCTCGCCCTCTTGGCGCTCGCGATCTCGCTCGCCTTCTGCCTGACGCTCGCGTGGACCGGCTTCGGCTTCTGGTACGAGGCCTGGGTCAACGACTGGCGCCACCAGACGGTCTGGGCGCCGCCGCTGTGGGTCCCCTACTTCGCCGTGCCGCTCGGCATGGGCCTGCTCTCGCTGCAGCTGCTGGCCGATCTCGCGGCGCTGGTCACCCGACGTGACGCGCCCTTCGGCATGGACGAGAGCCATCGCTCATGAACGAGCTGCAGCTCGGGGCCCTGATCGGTGTCGTCACCATCCTCATCCTGCTCACCGGGGCGCCGGTCGCGTTCGCGCTCGGCATCGTGGGCCTGGGCTTTCTCGTCGCGTTCGAGGGCTGGGGCGCGCTCGTGTTCGCGCCGGACGTCTTCTACGGCGCGCTCGACAGTTTCGCGCTGCTCTCGATCCCGATGTTCATCCTGATGGGCGGGGCGGTCGCGTCCTCGCGCGCCGGCGCGGATCTCTACACCGCGCTCGACCGCTGGCTCTACCGGCTGCCTGGGGGCCTCCTCGCTTCGAATATCGGCGCCTGCGCCATCTTCGCCGCCCTCTCCGGCTCCTCGCCCGCGACCTGCGCCGCGATCGGCAAGATGGGCATCCCGGAGATGCGCAAGCGCGGCTATCCGGACGGCATCGCCACCGGCTCGATCGCCGCCGGCGGCACGCTCGGCATCCTGATCCCGCCTTCGATCACGCTCATCGTCTACGGCATCGCGACCGAGACCTCGATCGGCCGGCTGTTCATCGCCGGCCTCCTGCCCGGCCTCATGCTCACCGTCCTGTTCATCGCCTGGAGCCTCTACGCATCGCGGCGCCACGGCTTGCAGTTCGTCGATCCGGACCTGCGCACGACGCTGCGGCAGAAGCTCGAGGTCCTGCCCAAGGTCGCGCCCTTCCTTCTGATCATCGTGGGCATCCTCTACGTGCTCTACGGCGGCGTCGCGACGCCGTCGGAGGCGGCCGGCGTCGGCGCCATGTTCTGCCTGCTGCTGGTCGTGCTGATCTATCGCCTGGGCGTCCCCGATCTCGCGCGCATCTTCCGCGAGGCGACGCGCGAGGCGGTGATGATCATGATGATCATCGCAGCCGCCGACCTCTTCAGCTACATGATGTCGACCCTGTTCGTGACCCAGACGATCGCCTTGTGGGTGGCCGAGCTCGAGGTCAATCGCTGGGTGCTGATGGGCTTTGTCAACCTCTTCCTCTTGGTCGCGGGCTTCTTCCTGCCGCCGGTCGCGATCATCCTGATGACGGCGCCCACGCTCCTGCCGATCATCGAGAATCTGGGCTTCGATGCCATCTGGTTCGCGATCGTGCTCACCATCAACATGGAGATCGGCCTGATCACGCCGCCGGTGGGGCTCAATCTCTACGTCATCAACGGCATCGCCCCCGACGTGCCGCTGCCCACGATCCTCCTGGGCGCCCTGCCGTTCATGCTCTGCATGGTGCTCGGCATCGTGCTCTTGTGCATCTTCCCGGGGATCGCGACCTGGCTGCCCACCTATCTCATGGGCCCCGGGATCTGAGCCGGCAGCCGACGACAAAGAAAAAGGGCCGGGAGGTGATCTCCCGACCCTTCGCGCGCAAAAAGACGGCGCTTACTGTTGCTGCTGCGTCGCCGGCTGCTGTTGCTGCTGTTGCAACACCGGCTGCTGCTGTTGCGGCGCCGGCTGGAACATGCCGCCCCCTTCCTCGAACTCCGGCATCTCCTCGATCTGCTCCTGAGTGAGGTTGGTCATGACGAAGGCCTCGTCCTCGCCGACCTCGACCTCGTCGAGCGGGACCGCGATCCGCCGGTCGCCCATACCGAGCCAGCCGCCGACTGAAATGACCGCGTAAGGCTGCTGCTGCTGGTCGAGGACGATGTCGTTGATCTCGCCGATCTCCTCGCCCTGCGCGTTCCTGACCTCCAGGCCGATGACCTCCTGCGGCTGGATCTGGCCGACCTGCGCCTGCTCCGTGGCGGGCTGCTCGGTGACCTGCTGCTGCTCGGTCGCCGCCGTGGTCGCCGGCTGCTGCTGCGTCTGGCCGCCGGTTGCAACCACCTGCTCCTGGAGCTGCTGAGCCATCTGCAGGTGCTGCTCCAGGGTGGGCAGCGTCTCCTCGGCATACGCGCGCAGGTCGGGATCCTGCGCCTCCTGCACGTACTGCTGGTACTCCTGAACGTCCTGCTCGTGGTCGCTGACCATCTCGTCCATGTAGGCCTGGTCGAACTCGGCGCCCGTGTGCTGCTGCAGCTCCTCGTACGTCTGCTGCGCGTCCTGCGGCAGCTCCTGCGGCAGCTGAATCCCCTTCTGCTGCGCGACCTGCATCAGGCGTTCGTTGGCCCGGCCGTGGTCCTGGACCATCTGCTGGCCGAACTGCTGGACCTGCTGGTCCTGGGCCTGCTGCTGCGCCAGCTCGCCGAGCTGGACCTCCAAAAGGTTGCCCTCGGCCGCCTTCTGCGCGAACTCCTGGTCCGCCTGCGCGAGTTCCTGCTGCTGCACGTCCTGCTCCTGAACCTGCTGCTGCTGGACCTGCTGCTGTTGCTCCTCGACGCGCTGCTGCTGCTGTTGCGCCAGCGCCGGCGCCGCCAGAAGCGCCGCGAGCGCCACGCCGGTCATCATGCGTGCGTACATCTTGTGCCTTCCTTCCTCGTGATCGCCGACGCCTCGCGCCGGCCAAGACCAGCCCGAGAAACGACCACTCGCGGTGCCGGTTCCC
>CAZXYL010000543.1:0-2752 GCA_964644915.1 uncultured Geminicoccaceae bacterium | reverse complement strand
TGCTGCTGCGCTCCGTGCTCGATGCGCGCGAGCGCGTCATGCTCGAGGTCAACGTCTCCGCCGAACGCCTGGAGGCGGTGATCGAGGTGCTGCCCTCGATGCGCGAGCCCACCATGGCGCCCCTGCACGGCGATCAGGGCTTCGCGCTCAAGGCCGCGGTGCCGCGCAAGGACCTGCCCCGGGTGATCCCCGCGATCAAGGCGCGCGGCGGCACCGACATCGTCGTCAGCGCGCTCGCGCAGATCGTGCCGTAAGAGACGCAGATGACGGAGCGCAGGGCCACGATCAAGCGGCAGACGCTGGAGACCCGCATCGCACTGGAACTGGCGCTGGACGGCGAGGGCCGCGCCGAAATCCAGACCGGGATCGGCTTTCTCGACCATATGCTCGCGAGCCTCACCAGGCACGCCCGCTTCGATCTGAAGCTCACCTGCGCGGGCGATCTCGATGTCGACGACCATCACACGGTCGAGGACTGCGGGCTGGCGCTCGGCCAGGCGCTCGATCAGGCGCTCGGCCAGCGCCGCGGCATCGCGCGCTTCGGCCACGCCTACGCGCCGCTGGACGAGGCGCTCGCCCGCGCCGTGATCGACCTCTCGGGCCGGCCCGCCGCGGCCATCGAGCTCGGCCTCGTGCGCGAGTCGCTGGGCGCGCTCGCCTGCGAGAACGTGGCGCACTTCTTCACCTCGCTCGCGACCACCGGCCGCATGGCCTTGCATGTCGATGTGCTGCGCGGTGGCAACGACCACCACCGGGCCGAGGCGGCCTTCAAGGCTGCGGCACTGGCGCTCCGCCAGGCGGTGCGCGTCGAGGGCCCGGACGAGGTGCCGAGCACGAAAGGCGTGCTCTGATGGCGCGCGAGGTGCTCGTCCTGCCCACCGGCACGGCCAATCTCGCCTCGGTGCTGGCCGCGTTCCGGCGCCTCGGCGCCGCGCCGCGGATCGCCGTGGAAGGCTCGGCGCTGCACGAGGCCGAACGGGTCGTGCTGCCCGGCGTCGGCACGTTCGGCGCCGCCATGCGGGGCCTGCGCGCCGCCGGGCTCGACCGTGCCATCGCCTCGCGCGTGCGCGATCGGCTGCCGACCATGGCGATGTGCGTCGGCCTTCAAGTTCTCTTTGAGGATAGCGAGGAAAGCCCCGGTGAGAAGGGCCTTTCGGTGATCGAGGGGCGGGTCGGACGCTTCCCCGATCACGTCCGTGTGCCCCAGTTCGGCTGGAACCGGATCGAGCCCGAGCCGGGCTGCCGGTATCTCGAGCCGGGCTTCGCCTACTTCGCCAACAGCTACCGCGTGCAGACAGCGCCCGGCTGCGAGGTGGCCCGCGCGGAGCATGGCGAGCCCTTCATCGCCGGCCTCGAGCGCGGCGAGGTCGTGGCCTGCCAGTTCCACCCGGAACTCTCGGGCATTTTCGGGCGCGATCTGCTGGCGCGCTGGCTCGAAGGGCTCGGATGATGCTCGCGCGCCGTATCATCCCCTGCCTGGATGTGAGCCACGGCCGCGTGGTCAAGGGCGTGCGCTTCCAGGGTCTGCGCGATGCCGGCGATCCCGCCGAGCGCGCCGCGCTCTACGAGGAGCAGGGGGCGGACGAGATCGTGATCCTCGACGTCTCGGCGACGCCGGAGGGCCGCGGCAACCAGGTCGAGACCGTGCAGCGCGTACGCGCGCGCCTGGGCATTCCGCTCACCGTCGGCGGCGGCGTGCGCACCCAGGACGACGCCCGGGCGCTGCTCGAGGCGGGTGCGGACAAGGTCTCGATCAACACCGCCGCGGTCACCCGCCCGGAGCTCCTGAGCGAGGTGGCGGAGCGGTTCGGGCGCCAGTGCACCGTGCTCGCGATCGATGCCGCGCGGCGCGCCGGCCGCTTCGAGGTGCTGGTCAAGGGCGGGCGCGAGGGCACCGGCATCGATGCGCTGACTTGGGCCCGCGCGGCGACGGCGCATGGCGCCGGCGAGATCCTGCTCACGAGCTGGGATCAGGACGGCACCCGCGCCGGCTACGACCTGGAGCTCACGCGGGCGGTATCGGATGCGGTGCGCGTGCCGGTGATCGCCTCGGGCGGCGCGGCCGGTCCGGAGCACCTGCTGGACGCGTTCGAGGCGGGCGCCGATGCCGTGCTCGCCGCCTCGATCTTCCATGACGGCGATCTCACCGTCGGCGACGTCAAACGCTGGCTGATCGCGCGCGGGGTGCACCTGCGGCCATGATCGTCCCCTCGATCGACCTCGAGGGCGGCAACGCCGTGCAGCTGATCGGCGGCGCGGAGAAGGCGCTGGACGCCGGCGATCCGCGCCCGCTGGCGCAGCACTACGGTCTGGTCGGCGAGGTCGCCGTGGTCGATCTCGACGCGGCGCTCGGCCGCGGCGGCAACGCCGCGGTGATCGAGGATCTCTTGCGCCTGGCGCCCTGCCGCGTGGGCGGCGGCATTCGCGACGTCGAGACCGCGATCCGCTGGCTCGACGAAGGGGCCGTGAAAGTCGTGCTCGGCACGGCGGCGCGCCCCGAGGTGCTCTCGCAGCTGCCGCGCGAGCGCGTGATCGCGGCCCTCGATGCGCGCCACGGCGAGGTCGTGGTCGAGGGCTGGCAGACCGGCACCGGCGCCGGCGTGCTGGAGCGCATCGCCGAGCTGCGCGGGCTCGCGGGCGGCTTTCTGGTCACCTTCGTCGAGCTCGAGGGGCGCCTGCAGGGGACCGATCTGGAGTTCGCCAAGCGCATCCGCGAGGCCGCGGGCGAGGCGTCGGTGACCATCGCGGGCGG
>CAZXYL010000542.1:0-1872 GCA_964644915.1 uncultured Geminicoccaceae bacterium | reverse complement strand
CGGTTTTCTGTCGGCAACATTCACCGCCAAAGAGAGTGTTCGACCCGCGCTCCTCACGCTCCGCCAACGACCGGAGGTCGTAACTGTATCTCGGACGGCAGCCTCTCGGCTAAAAGCGCCTTAGCAACGGGCATAGCGGCTCGGGAGGAGGCAACTCGATCTCCGCCTCCAACCAGCCGCGGCGGACGTCGGGTGCGATCGGTTCCGGTGGCAGGCCGCCGTAGAAGCGGGCCAGCTGAAGCGCGACCCGGTCGAGGACCGCTCTCGCAGCCCTGGATGTGAGGGGGACCGTGACGATCGGGGAAGACCACGACCGGCTGCTGCGGCCGGGTTCGACCTGCTGGCGGGTCGCGCATGCCCACCGTGTCGCGCTCCTCGTCGACGGCGCCGCCTACTTTCCGGCGATGAAGGCCGCGATGGAGAAGGCCCGGCACTCGATCCTGCTGCTGGGGTGGGACTTCGACCCCCGGGTCCCGCTCGAGCCGGATGGCCGGGGCATGGGGCGAACCGAACGGCTCTGCGATCTCCTCTCACGTCTGCTCGCCCGGCGTCGCGGCCTTCGGGTGTACATCCTGATCTGGGACATGGCGCTGCCCTATGCCATCCAGCGCCGCGATCGGCCGCAGCGGGCCGGTCGATGGCTGCCCAGCGAGCGCCTCACCTACCGCGTGGACGGCGTTCATCCGCCGGGCGCCTGCCACCACCAGAAGGTGCTCGTGATCGATGATTCGATCGCGTTTTGCGGCGGTAGCGACTTCACCCGGAACCGCTGGGACACATCGGACCACTTGCCCGCGGACGGGCGTCGGCGCACCGCGGACGGGCGCATCTACGGGCCACGCCACGATGTCGAGCTGGCCGTGGACGGCCCCGCCGCGCTGGCGCTCGGTGAGCTTTGCCGCGAACGCTGGCGGCGAGCCACCGGCGTGCAGCTGGAGGCGATCTCCGCCCCGGGCGAGGCGTGGCCAGAGGATCTCCGGCCCGACTTCACCGACCTGCCGGTGGGCATCTCGCGCACCGAGCCGGGCGGCGCCTCGCGGCCGGAGGTCCGGGAGATCGAGACTTTCTATCTCGCTGCCATCGCTGCGGCCCGGCGACGGATCTACCTCGAGAACCAGTACTTCACTTCCCCGGTGATCGGGAGCGCCCTGGCCAGCCGCCTGGGCGAGCCCGACGGGCCCGAGGTGGTCGTGGTCTGTCCCGCCCGGAGCGGCGGGCCGATGGATCGCCTCACCATGGATCACGCCCGCAATTACCTGATCCATCGACTGCAGTCGGCCGACCCGTACGGCCGCTTCCGGGCCTTCGCGCCACTCGCGGCAGGAGACGCCCCGATCACCATCCACTCCAAGGTGATGGTCGTCGATGACCGGCTGCTACGGGTCGGCTCGGCGAATCTGAACAACCGATCCCTGGGCCTGGATACCGAATGCGATCTGGCGATCGAGGCCGGGCCGGGAGACCGGCACACGAGGCGAACGATCCGGGAGCTGCTCGATCGCCTGCTCGTCGAGCATCTCGCCAGGCCTCGGGGGACGCTCGAGACGGCGATGGCGCAAACCGGCAGCCTGATCGCGAGCATCCAAGCGCTCAATCCGCCAGCGGGTCGGCACCTCCGTGCGTTCGATGTGCCTCGGCCGAGCTGGCTCGACACGCTGATCGGCACGAGCCACCTGCTGGACCCCATGGGCGTGGCCGACAACTGGCAGCCGTGGAGGCGGCGCCCGACCAGGCAAGAGCTCGCCCCGAGAGCCGTGACCCGTTGATCTAGGGGTCAATCGGCATGCCCTCGAGCGGCCCGGCGTCCCCAGCCGCCGGGGGGGAGCCGCTATGGTTAGAGCTCGGGGTCGAGAAGGCGACCTTGCCCGCGAT
>CAZXYL010000541.1:0-1635 GCA_964644915.1 uncultured Geminicoccaceae bacterium | reverse complement strand
CCCGGCGAAACGCGCGAGAATGCGCCCGGACGAGGTCAGAGCCGGGCGCAATGCAGAACACCTCCCCATCGCCAGCCGTGGGCGTCAACAGGACGGGTCGCCTGCCGCCCGGGCTCGAGCCCGCCGACCTCGAGCTGATCCGTCGCACGCCGCTGCTCGGCGGCCTCGATCGCGCCACGCTCCTGTTGCTGCTGGAGCAGGCCGCGGTCCGCCGGTTCGAGCGCAACGCCGTCCTCTTCCAGCAGGACGAGCCGGCGGCGTGCTTCTACATCGTGCTCGACGGCTGGGTGCGGCTGTATCGGGAGACTGCGGAGGGGCAGGAGAGCACGATCGCGATCCTGACCCGCGGGGAGTCGTTCGCCGAAGCCACGATGTTTCTGGGCGGGACCTATCCGGTCACCGCCGCGGTCGTCGACGGCGCCAGGCTGCTGACGATCCGGGCGCAGCCGTTCCTGCACCAGCTGCACGCGAACCCGGACCTCGCCTTGAGGATGCTGGCCTCGATGTCGGTGCATCTGCGCCGTCTCGTGCGCCAGGTGGAGCAGCTCACCGTCCGATCGTCGACCGAGCGCCTGGCCGAGTTTCTGCTCAGGCTGGCACCGGCACACGGCGGCAGCGCCACGATCGAGCTGCCGTGGGACAAGGCGCTGGTGGCGACGCGCCTGGGGATGCGGCCCGAGACGCTTTCCCGCTCGCTGGCCAAGCTGCGCGATCTGGGCGTCGAGGCCCGTGGCGGCCGAATCACCGTCCAGCAGCTCGAGGCGCTGCGCCAGTACGTGGCCGGGAGCCCCTGACCGGTACCAGCCTCGGCCGTTCAGGAAGTCACCAGCGTTAAACGAGAACGCTGGCCAGCACCAACCGCGCGACCAAGGTGATCAGCTCGAATAGGCCCGGTCCCGCCACACCGCCGGACGGCCGCGCCGGTGGTTGACCAGTGCGGTCCACTGCAGCGCCAGCAGCGCCAGGATGCCGAGCGGGTGGAGCAGGGCGCCGAGCAGGCTCTGGCGGAAGCGGAGCGCGACGGCGCAGCGGGAGCCCAAGGCGAGCGCACAGGCCGCGGCGGCCGTGATCATCGCAAAAGCCGGCGCGCCCAGCGCCGATCCGAGCAGCAGCAGGAGGAACGGCAGCACCTGGCCGCCGAAGAGCAGCGCGGTCCAGACCGGCAGGGCCACAGGGGTGGCCATGCCCTCCGTGGCGTTCTTGGAGAAGCCGCGCCAGACCTCCTCGGCGCCACGATACATCCGGCAGGAGGCGATGGCAGAGGCGTCGAACAGGTCCGTCATGATGCCGGCGCGCCGGAACGCCCGCGGCAGGGTCAGGCCATCGTGCAACGAGGTGCTGATCGCGGCGTGGCCGCCCGCGCGCTCATAAGCGTCGCGTCGAGCGCAGATCAGCTGGCCGCAGGCGGCGCCGAACCCTGGATGCAAGAAGCGCCGCATGAAGATCATCGGCAGCCAGCCGAGCAGCAGGACGTGGATCAGCGGCACGATCAGCTTCTCGGGCAGCGTGCCGGTCTCCTGGCGCGGGAAGCCGCTCGCGAGGCCGACCGGCCGCGCGTCCATGAAGGCCGCGATGCGGGCGAGCGCATCGGGCGTCAGGCGCACGTCGGCATCGACGAAGACCAGGAGCGGCTGC
>CAZXYL010000540.1:0-1820 GCA_964644915.1 uncultured Geminicoccaceae bacterium | reverse complement strand
GCAGATAGCCGAGATCGGGGCTGTAGGCGACGCGCAGGCCTGCGATGCCGTCGTCGAGCCGGCCGGGATAGTCCTCGGGCGCGTCCGGCAGGCTCGCGAGGTCGCGATCGTCGGGCCCGGCCATCACCCGAAGCATCAGCGCCGCGTCCGCGACCGTCCGGGAGATCGGGCCGACGTGCGACATGTGGTCGTTGTTGGTGAGCGGATAGTAGGGCACCCGGCCGTAGGAGGACTTGAGGCCATAGACGCCGCAGAAGCCCGCCGGCATGCGGATCGAGCCGGCGCCGTCCGAGCCCTGGTGGATCGGCCCGATGCCGGCCGCGGCGCAGATCGCGGCCCCGGTGCTCGAGCCGCCGGCGTTGGTGCCGATCTTCCAGGGATTGTGCGAGATGCCGGTGAGCGGGCTCTCGCCGCAGCCCTTCCAGCCGAACTCCGGCACCGTGGTCTTGCCGAGCGAGATCGCACCCGCCCGGGCCAGCCGCTCCACGAACGGCGCATCCTCGCTCGGGATGCGGTTGGCGTGGATGTGCGAGCCCGCCATGGTGCGCACGCCCTTGGTGAAGGCGAGATCCTTGATCGTGGTCGGCACCCCGTGCAGCGGGCCGAGATCCCCGCCCCGCATCACCGCCGTCTCCGCCCGGCGGGCCTGCTCGCGCGCTGCATCCGCGGTCCAGGTGCAGATGGCGTTGAGCTCGGGGTTGAGGGCCTCCGCGCGCTCGAGGACCGCGTCCATGACCTCGACCGGCGAGATCTCGCGCTCCCTGATCATGCGCGCGAGGTCGACGGCGGGGGTGTAGCAGAGGTCATTCTGGTTCATCTGGTCTCGCTCTCGGTCGGCGGAGGTGCTGTCGCGAGCGGCAGCCTCTTGTTGCCCGACGGCTTGCAATCCCCGTACAGTGAAAGTCCTGTCCTCGGAAGAGGTCACGACCAATACAGGGGGGCGAGATGACCATTTCCTGGCACCGCATTTCGGTCGGCACCACCGCCGTCCTCGGGCTTTGCGCATCGCTCGCGCTCGCCAGCGCGGCGCACGCGGAGACGACGCTCAAGGTCGTGCCCCAGGCCGACCTCAAGAACACCGATCCGGTCTGGACCACGGCCGCGATCACGCAGAACCACGGCCTCATGGTCTACGACACCCTGTTCGCGCTCGACGAGAGCCTCGAGCCGCAGCCCCAGATGGTGGGCGAGTACGAGATCAGCGACGACGGCCTGACCTATACCTTCACCCTGCGCGAGGGCCTGAAGTTCCACGACGGCTCGCCGGTCGAGGCCACGGATGCGGTCGCCTCGATCGAGCGCTGGTCGGCCAAGCGCCCGGATGGCGGCGCCATGATGGAGCGCGCGGAATCGCTTGAGGCGCTGGACGAGCGGACCTTCAGGCTGCAGCTGCGGGAGAAGTTCGGGCCGACCCTGCGCACGCTCGCCAACCCGAGCCTGCCGCTCGTGGTCATGCGCGAGGAGGACGCCACGACCGATCCCAACGAGCAGGTCACCGAGGTGATCGGGTCCGGCCCGTTCGTCTTCATGAAGGACGAATGGGTCCCTGGCGACAAGGTGGTGTACACGAAGTTCGAGGATTACGTCCCGCGCGACGAGCCCGTGGATGGCTTCGCCGGCGGCAAGGTCGCGAAGGTCGACCGCGTCGAGTGGATCTACATCCCCGACACCAACACCGCGACCCAGGCCCTGATCGCGGGCGAGGTCGACGTGTACGAGATCCCGCCGATCGACCTTCTCCCGATGCTCGAGGCCGACCCCGACGTCGAGGTGAAGGTGCTGGACCCGCTGGGCAAGATGGGCCACATCCGGCCGAACAA
>CAZXYL010000539.1:0-3282 GCA_964644915.1 uncultured Geminicoccaceae bacterium | reverse complement strand
GCCCGCGCCCGGGACTTCGGCGATGCCTGCTGCTACTCCGCGGCCTGCTGCAGCGCCCGCTGGTTGACCTCGGAGAGGGCGAGCTGGTTGAGCTTCTGGTCCGTCTCCTTCTCCTCCTCGAGCGTCTGCGCGAGCAGCTTCTCGGCGTCGGTGTGACCCATGGCCTCGGCCAGGGCGCGCAGCGTGCCGTAGCTCGCGATCTCGTAGTGCTCGACCTTCTGCGCGGCGGCGATCAGGGCCACATCGCGCACCTCGGGCGACTTCACCTCCTCCATGATCTCCTGGGCTTCCTCGATCAGCCCCTCCATCGCCTCGCAGCGCTTGCCGCGCTTGCGCTCGTCGAGGCTCTCGAACACCTGCTCCAGGCGCTCGATCTGGCCGTCCGTCTGCTCCTTGTGGAGCTCGATCGCCTGGCGCAGCTTGTCCGAGGACGCGGCCTTGGCCATCTTCGGCAGGGCCCGCGCGAGCTGCTTCTCGGCGTGGTACACGTCGCGCAGCTCCTCGACGAACAGATCGTGTACGGTCTTGACCGGCATGTTCTTGGTCCCCCTCGTTCGGTTTTCCATGAGCCCGCGCGAGAACTTCACGCCGAAGTCGTTCGCGCCGACCGACGCGAGAACGGGGGCCGTGGCAAGTCGTTCCTGCCGCAGAACAGCGCGGGCGCGCCGTGGATCGGGTCGGCTGCGGTTACGAGCGCTCCGCCATCTGCATCAGCGCGCGCATGTAGCCGAGCGCGTACGCCATGCCGGCGTGCCAGGGCGCGGCGCAGGTCATCTCGGGCGTGTGGTCCGGGATCAGCACGCCGCCGTAGCCGTGGCGCCGCAGGATCCCGACCACGCGCGGCATGTCGATGTCGCCCTCGTCGACGAAGGTCTCGAGGTACTTCGGCACCTTGCCGCGGACGTTGCGAAAGTGGACGTACGCGATCCGGCCCTCCCGCGCGTACCGCTCCACCACCTCGTAGACCGAGCCCTCGGACATCTCCTGCACGGAACCGAGGCACAGCTCGAGCTGGTTCGCGGGGCTCGGGTCGATGCCGATCAGCCGGTCGTAGCTGGCGGGCTGGTTGATGCCGCGCGCGGCGAGCCGCAGCCGCTCGACCGGGGGATCGTCGGGGTGCGCCGCGAGCGCCACCCCCGCTTCCTCGGCCACGGGCAGGAGCGTCCTCAGGAAGTGCTTGAGGCGCCGCCAGAGCTCCTCGCTCGAGATCGGGCCGAGGGTTCCCTCGCCCGCGTCCGAGGCGTAGCGCATGTTCCAGACCATGCCTTTGGGGATCGGCCGGTCGACCTCGCACCGCTCGGCATCGAAGCCGACCGAGACCGCGCCGCCGCGACCGGCCGGCTCCTTGAACCAGCCCCAGACGCCGGCGATCGAGAAGTTGTAGCCGATCACCGGGATCCCGGCCCGGCCCACGCGCCGGATCAGGGTCTTGAGGTCGTCGAGCTGCCGGTCGCGCCGGGGGCCGTCCAGAAGCACGTCGTACCAGAATGCCGGGTTGAAGTTCTCGAGCGCCGCGATCTCGAGCCCGTGCCGCCGCGCGGCGGCTACGAGACCGTCGAGCTCCTCCTGCGACCAGAGCTTTGCGCCCGTGCACGAGCCCCAGCCGCCATCGTCGCCCGACGTGAGGTTCCGGCTCGAGCCCGCGAAGTAGTTCGTGAGATGCGCGACGATGTGCGTGCAGCCCGCCTGCCGCGCGAAGCGGAAATTGTCGTCGCCGAGAAGGTCCCGATAGAGCCCGAGCCCGAGTTTCATGCCCGCCCCCTTGCGCTGCCCGCCGTCGCCCGGCAACGCCAGTCTAGCAGCCGGGCCCCGGAGACTGCACGCCGCGCGCCTCAACTGCCCGGCCGAACATCGCGAAAGGCTCCTCAACCACAGTTTCGCTTTGACGGCCCGATCACCCACGGCCTAGAGTAGATTGCCGATCACCGCACGACCGGCGGGGACCGGCAGGGCCAACAGAGACAGCAACAACAACAGGCGGCCGGCCTTTCGTTCGCAGGGTTTCGGAGGCGAGCTTCTGTCGGTCGGCGAGGTGCGGTGGCTGGAGCCCCGACCCGTTCGCCGATGCTGGCGTCGATCCTGCCGGGCAAGTCCGCGCCGCTGCCGACCAGGGGCTCGTTCCATGCTGGATTTTCTCAACGATCTATTGTGGGGCTACGTCCTCATCTACGGCCTGATCGCGGCCGGGCTGCTGTTCACGATCACCTCGCGCTTCGTGCAGTTCCGCTATTTCGGCGCCATGTTCGGCATCCTGCGCCAGGCCTTCAAGCACGAGCCCGGCCATCTCAGCTCGTTCCAGGCGCTGGCGCTGTCGGTCGCCGGGCGCGTCGGCGCCGGCAACATCGCGGGCGTCGCGGTCGCGATCACGCTCGGCGGCCCGGGTGCGGTGTTCTGGATGTGGATGATCGGCCTGATCGGCATGGCGACCAGCTACTTCGAGAACTCGATCGCCCAGCTGTACAAGAACTACGAGCCGGACGGCACCTACCGCGGCGGGCCCGCCTACTACATCGAGCGCGGCCTGGGCCAGAAATGGCTCGCCGCCGTCTTCTCGGTGCTGCTGCTCGTCACCTTCGGCTTCGGCTTCAACGCGCTGCAGTCCTACACCGTGGCCACCTCGTTCCAGGACGCCTTCGGCATCCCCACGCTCGTGACCGGCATCGCGCTCGCCGTGGTGCTCGGCCTGATCATCTTCGGCGGCATCAAGCGCATCGCCACCGTCGCCGAGATCGTCGTGCCGGTCATGGCGGTCGCCTACATCCTGGTCGCGATCCTGGTCGTGCTCTACAACATCACCGAGGTGCCGGCGGCCTTCATGCTGATCTTCAGGAGCGCCTTCGGGCTCGAGGCGGCGTTCGGCGGCGGCATGGGGGCGGCGATCGCGATGGGCGTGCGGCGCGGCCTGTTCTCCAACGAGGCGGGTCTCGGCAGCGCGCCGAACGTGGCCGCGGTCGCCTACGTGAAGCACCCGGCGAACCAGGGCATCGTGCAGTCGTTCAGCGTCTTCATCGACACGCTGATCATCTGCTCCTGCACCGCGTTCATGATCCTGCTCTCGGGCGTCTACAGCCCCGAGGTCCAGGAGGGCGGCGTGGCGCTCACCCAGTCGGCGCTGGCCGAGCACGTCGGCGAATGGGGACGGAGCTTCGTCTCGATCGCCCTGATGCTCTTCGCCTTCACCTCGATGATCTACAACTACTACCTGGGCGAGAACAGCCTCAACTTCTTCAGCGAGGAGAACCAGACGCTGTTCAACATCTTCCGGACCCTGACGCTGATCCT
>CAZXYL010000538.1:0-1807 GCA_964644915.1 uncultured Geminicoccaceae bacterium | reverse complement strand
TGAGCGTGGCCGTCCCTAGGCGCCGAGGAGCTCCCGCTCGACCAGCGCGCGCAGCTCCGGCGTCACCTGCGGGCGGACGCCGAACCACAGCTCGAAGCCGCGACCGGCCTGATAGAGCAGCATGCCGAGCCCGTCGGAGGTGCGCATGCCGCGCGCCCGCGCCGCCCGCAGCAGCGCCGTCTCGAGCGGCAGGTAGTTCACCTCCGCCGCGACCGCGTCCGCGCGCATGGGTGAGAGGTCCCATTCCGGGTCCGGGTTGCCCTTCAGGCCCAAGGATGTGGCATTGGCGATCAGACCGGCGCCGTCCAGCGCTTCGGCCATACCCTCCCACGGCGTGGGTTGGATGCTCCGCCCGAAGCGCTCGCGCAGGGCCGCCGCCTTCGCGAGCGTGCGATTGACGACGTGGATCCGGGGCACGCCGCGTTCGATCAGACCGTAAACCACGGCGCGCGCCGCTCCGCCGGCGCCGATCACGACCGCCTTCTCCAGCTGCCGGTCCCAGCCGGGCGCGGCCTGGTCGAGGCTGCCGATGAAGCCCTCGACGTCGGTGTTGGTCGAGCGCAGCCGGCCGTCGACGAGCCAGAGAGTGTTGGCGGCGCCGACGGCGCGCGCGCGCTCGTCCGGCTCCGACAGCTCGAGCGCCAGGTCCTTGAGCGGCATGGTGACGTTGCCGCCGACGTAGCCGCGCGCCGCGAGCGTGGCGAGGAAATCCGCGAACTCCTCGCGCCGGACCGCCTCGCGGCGATACTCGCCCGCGATGCCGTGCTCCCTCAGCCAGTAGCCGTGGATCAGCGGGCTGCGCGAGTGCTCGACCGGCCAGCCCATGACGCAGGCGGCGCGTGCGGTTGTGGTCATGCTCGTTCCCCTGTGGCGGGACCCGCAGCGCTAGCGCTGCGCCAGCAGATCGTCAAGCCGCACCGGCCGGCCGGTCCTGGCGGACTCCGTGATCGCGAGCGTGCCGGCGAGGGTGCGCGCCCCCTCGCGCCCGCTGACCACCGGCGCCTCCTCGCCGCGGATGACCGCGCGGAAGTTCCGCATCTGCTCGACGTAGGCGTCGCCCGGCGCGCAGGGGATGCGGCGGCGGGTGAGCGGATCGCCCCAGTGCTGCCCCTGCTCGTGCCACCAGAGCTCGAGCGAGGGCACCGCGAGCGAGCCGCGCGTGCCGGTGATCAGGCAGCAGTTCTGCGCTTCGTGCGGGTAGAACGGGTTCTCGTGCGACGTCCATTCCCAGGTCCAGGGCGCCGAGACCGCATCGGAGACGACGAGCGTGCCGAGCGCGCCGCTGGCGAAGCGCAGCACGGCGGCCGCAGTATCCTCGACCGGGAAGTCGCGGGCGCCGTTCGCGGTCTCGGCGTGCACGCTCTCGATTTCGCCGCACAGCATGCGCAGGCCGTCGATCTCGTGGATGCCGTTGATCAGCACCGTCCCGCCGCCGGGCTCGCGGCGCCAGCCGACGTCGAAGTACGCGTCGGGCTTGTGGCTCAGCCACATGCACACGACCGCGGTGATGCGGCCGACGGCGCCCTCCCGGATGGCCCGGGCGGCGGTGCGCATGATCGGGTTGTGGCGGCGATGGTGGCCGACCAGGATCGGCACGCGGGCCTCCTCGCCCGCGGCCACGAGCTCGAGCGCCGGCCCGAGCGCATCGGCGATCGGCTTCTCGACCAGGACCGGCACCTGGCGCGCGATGCAGGCGAGACCGGCGGCCACGTGCAGCTGGTTCGGCGTCGCGACCACCGCGCCGTCCGGCCCGACCTCGTGCAGCATGCGCTCGTCATCGTCGAACCAGGGGATGCCGTGCTCCTCG
>CAZXYL010000537.1:0-2265 GCA_964644915.1 uncultured Geminicoccaceae bacterium | reverse complement strand
TTGGTCGCGATCGGGTAGCGGATCGGGTTCAGGATGTTGCTGCCGGCATGGAAGGTGATGCGCTCGACCTCCTCGGGCGCCAGATCGTGCTCCTCGACGAGCTTCAGCATCGCGTCCATCGACTGGTGCGTGAGGATGCCGGAGGGATAGGGCTTGATGCTGACCCCCGGCTCGACGATCGACCAGGTCCGGCCGAAGCCCTGCGTCGTCTTCCCCTGGGCGAGGCCAGCGCCGTGGACCGAGAAAAAGCCCCAGGGGCCGTCCAGCGCCGTACGGTCGGCGGTGAAGCCGCGCGCGGCGAGGAGTGCCGCCGTGACGCCATTCTCGGCCGCGCGGCCGACGTGCAGCGGCTTGGTCATGGTGCCGAAGTTGACCCGGATGCCGGCCGCCATGCTGGCGGCGATGCCGAGCGCGCACGCGAGCTGCGAGCGCTCGAGGCCCAGGAGCTTGGCCGCGGCGACGCAGGCGCCGAAGGTCCCGACCGTGCCGCTGCTGTGAAACCCGCGCTTGTAATGCTCGGGCAGCATCCACTCCGAGATCCTGCACTCGACCTCGAAGCCGACCAGGAACGCCAGCATGAAGTCGCGGCCGGAAACCTCGCGCAGGCGCTGGCTGATCGCCAGGGCCGCGGTGAGCGGTGGGATGGTCGGATGCGTGAGCAGGCCATACTGGTGGCGCGGGTCGCGCGAGACCTGGGTGTCGTCCCAGTCGTGCGCGTGCCCTGCGGTGCCGAGCACGCGGGCGGCGAGGGGCGCCGGCACGAGCACGTCGCCCGCGCCCAAGAGCAGGGCATCCGGCCGCCCGCCCTGGTCCCTGGCGTCCTCGACCAGGATGCGGATCGACTCCTCGGCACAGCCGGCGACGAACAGGCCGAGTCCGTCGAGCACGCAGCGCCGGCCGATCCGCACCGCTTCCGCCGGCAGGTCCTCGAAACGCGCCGATTCGATGAAGTGCACCGCGTGCTCGGTCACGCTGGTCGTCGCCGCTGCATTCACGGTCTTGCTCCGGACTTGATGGTGCGCCGCCTCACTCCTCCATGGGCGAGCGCATTCGGGGATAGATGCGCCTGATCAGCGCCGAGAGCTTCGGCGCGATGAGGGGGCCGAGCAGGCTCAGCACCGTAAGCGCGAAGAAGAGGTTGACGATCGGGCTCTCGAAGAAACGCCACCACTGGCTGTCGAAGATGATCATCGCCTGCGACCAGGACCGCTCGACCAGGCCGCCCAGAACGAGGCCCATGACGAACGGCGCCGGGCCGAAGCCGTGGCGCAGTGCCAGGAAGCCGATGAAGCCCGCGATCAGCATGACCCAGACGTCGAACATGGTCTGCTGGTAGGCGTAGGCACCGACGGTCGAGAAGACGAAGACCGAGGGCCAGAGGAAGGTGCGCGGGATCAGCGTGATCATCGAGAACAGCTTGGCCCCGGCGAGACCCACGCCCAGAAACATGAAGTTGGCCACCAGCATTGCGGTGAAGATCGCGTAGAGGATCTCGGGCGTCTCGCGCATCAGGAACGGCCCGGGCCGCAGGCCGTGCATCATCAGCGCGACGAGGATCACGGCCGTGGTGCCGCTGCCGGGGATGCCGAGCGCCAGGGTCGGCACCATGGCGCCGCCGGTGCCGGCGTTGTTTGCGGCCTCGGGTCCGGCGATGCCCTCGATCGAGCCCTTGCCGAACTCCTCCTTGTGCTTCGACCAGCGCTTGGCCTCGTTGTAGCCCATGATCGCGGCGACGGTGGTGCCCTCGGCCGGCAGGATGCCGATGAAAGTGCCGATGCCCGACGAGCGCAGGATCGTCGCCCAGCAGCGGCGGAAATCGGCGCGGCTGGGCAGCCGGACCGCCACCGAGCGAACGCGCTCGCGGACCACGTCCAGGCTCTGCGACTGGTTCAGCATCTCGCTGATCGCGAACAGCCCGATCAGCACCGGGACGAAGTCGACGCCCTCGTAGAGCCAGGTGGTGCCGAAGGTGAACCGCTCGACACCGGTGACCAGATGAATGCCGACGGTGCTGACGAGCACACCAGCGGCGCCGGCGATCAGGTTGCGCAGGGCCGACTTGCCGCTGATCGCCGCCAGCATGGAGAGGCCGAACAGGGTGAGCGCGAAGTACTCCTGCGGCCGGAACTTGAGCGCGATCGCTGCGAGCAGGGGGGCGGCGATGATGAAGACGATCAGGCTGAAGATGCCGCCGGTCACGCTCGCCACCGCGGCCATGCCGAGCGCGCGTCCGGCCTCGCCCCGCTGTGCCATCGGGTAGCCGTC
>CAZXYL010000536.1:0-1890 GCA_964644915.1 uncultured Geminicoccaceae bacterium | reverse complement strand
GCCGAAGAAGATGGCGCTCGAGCTGTTCAAGCCGTTCGTCTACTCCAAGCTCGAGCTCTACGGCATGGCGCAGACGATCAAGGCCGCCAAGCGCATGGTCGAGAAGGAGCGGCCGGAGGTCTGGGACATCCTGGAGCAGGTGATCCGGGAGCATCCGGTGCTGCTCAACCGCGCGCCGACGCTGCACCGCCTCGGTATCCAGGCGTTCGAGCCGATCCTGATCGAGGGCAAGGCGATCCAGCTGCACCCGCTGGTCTGCACCGCGTTCAACGCCGACTTCGACGGCGACCAGATGGCGGTGCACGTGCCGCTCTCGCTCGAGGCGCAGCTCGAGGCGCGCGTGCTCATGATGTCGACCAACAACATCCTCTCGCCCGGGAACGGCAAGCCGATCATCGTGCCGACCCAGGACATCGTGCTCGGCCTCTATTACCTCTCCTTGATGATCGAGGGCGAACCGGGCGAGGGCATGGTGTTCTCGAGCGTGGATGAGGTGATGCACGCGCTCGATACCGGCGCCGTCACGCTGCACGCCAAGATCAGATGCCGGATCGCGGAGCTGGACGGCGGCGGCAACGGCTTCGGGCGGCGGGTGGAGACCACGCCCGGGCGGATGCTGCTCTATCAGATCCTGCCGAAGAGCCCGGCGGTGAGCTTCGAGCGACTGCTCAACCAGCTGCTGACCAAGAAGGAGATCACGACGCTGGTCGACGAGGTCTACCGGCACTGCGGCCAGAAAGAGACGGTGGTGTTCGCCGACCGGCTGATGAACCTCGGCTTCGGCTATGCCGCGAAGGCCGGCATCTCGTTCGGCAAGGACGATATGATCGTGCCGGCGCGCAAGGCCGAGTTCGTCGGGCAGACCGCCGAGCTGGTCAAGCAGTACGAGCAGCAGTACGCCGACGGCCTGATCACCAAGGGCGAGAAGTACAACAAGGTGGTCGACGCCTGGGCGCAGTGCACGGACCGGGTCGCCGAGGAGATGATGAACGAGATCCGGGCGACGGCCGAGGTTCGTGATCCGGAGACCGGGCGCTACCGGCAGCCGAACTCGATCCTGATGATGGCGCATTCGGGCGCGCGCGGCTCGGCGGCCCAGATCAAGCAGCTGGCCGGCATGCGCGGGCTCATGGCCAAGCCCTCGGGCGAGATCATCGAGACGCCGATCATCTCCAACTTCAAGGAGGGTCTCTCCGTGCTCGAGTACTTCAACTCGACGCACGGCGCGCGCAAGGGCCTCGCGGACACCGCGCTCAAGACCGCCAACTCGGGCTATCTCACCCGCCGGCTGGTCGACGTCGCGCAGGACTGCATCATCGTCGAGGAGGACTGCGGCACGCACCAGGGTCTCACCATGATCCCGGTGATCCAGGGCGGCGAGGTGATCGAGGAGCTGTCCGAGCGCATCCTCGGCCGCACCACCGCCGAGGACGTCAAGCACCCGCAGACCGGCGAGATCCTGGTGTCGCGCGACACGCTCCTCGACGAGGAGGCGGTGCGTGTGCTCGACGAGGCGGTGGTCGACAGCGTGCTGGTCCGCTCGGTCCTCACCTGCGAGAGCGAGGGCGGCGTGTGCAGCCACTGCTACGGGCGCGATCTCGCGCGCGGCACACCGGTCAACGCCGGCGAGGCCGTGGGCGTGATTGCGGCGCAGAGCATCGGCGAGCCGGGCACCCAGCTCACCATGCGCACCTTCCACATCGGCGGCGCCGCGCAGTCGCAGGCCGAGCGCTCGAGCGTCGAGGCCACGGTCGACGGCACAATCGTGTTCTCGAACCTCAATCTGGTGCTGGACAGCAAGGGCCGTCGGGTGATCCTCGGCCGCACCACCGAGCTGGTCCTGCACGACGAGACCGGGCGCGAGAAGGCGCGGCACAAGGTGCCCTACGG
>CAZXYL010000535.1:0-3129 GCA_964644915.1 uncultured Geminicoccaceae bacterium | reverse complement strand
TCCTCCTCCTCGGGGGTGACCGTGGGCGCGGAGATGGTGGCGATGGTGAAATCGCGATCGGTGATCGTCGGGCGGACGCCCTCGGGCAGCTGGGCGTGGCTCAGATGGATGCTGTCGTTGATGTCAAAGCCCGCGAGGTCGATGATGATCTCGGAGGGGATCGCATCGGCGGGGCAGGCGAGCTCCAGCTCGCGCCGTACGATGTTGAGCACGCCGCCGCGCTTGAGACCCGGCGCCTCCTCCTCGTTCACGAAACTCACGGGGATCTCGACCGTGACGATGCTGCCGCGCGAGACGCGCACGAAATCCGCGTGCAGCGGCTGGTCGGTCACAGGGTGCACCTGGACCTCGCGTGGCAGCGCGCGGATCTGCTCGCCGTTCAGCTCGAGCGCGCACAGCGTGGAATGGAAGTGCGGATTGCCGAGCGCACGCTTGAGCTGCCGGGTCTCGACCGAGATCAGCTGCTGCTCCTTCCTCTCGCCGTAGATCACCGCCGGCACGCGGCCCTCGCGGCGCAGCGCGCGCGCCGGACCCTTGCCCGCACCCTCGCGCGGCTCGGCCGGAAAACTCACAATCTCAGCCATACCTCTGTCCTCACCCGGCCCGCCCGCTCAGTCGAACAGACTGGACACCGAACTTTCGTCACTGATCCGCCGGATCGCTTCCCCGATCAGCGGCGCCACCGTGAGCTCGCGGATCTTCTCCGTGACCCGCACGGCTTCCGTGGCCCGGATGCTGTCGGTGATCACCAGCTCCTCGAGGCGGCTCGCGGCGATGCGCGCCACCGCACCGGCGGAGAGCACGCCATGGGTCACGTAGGCCACCGCCGAGGTCGCCCCGGCATCGAGCAGCGCCTGCGCCGCATTGACCAGCGTGCCGCCGGAATCGGCAATATCGTCGACCAACACGCACCGCCGGCCGGCGACCTCGCCGATCACGTTCACGACTTCGGAGACCCCGGCGCGCTCGCGGCGCTTATCGACGATCGCCAAAGGGACGTCAAGGCGCTTGGCGATGCCCCGCGCGCGCCCCACGCCGCCGACGTCGGGCGAGACGATGATCAGCTCCTCGCCCGGATATCTGGAGCGCAGATCCGCGGCCATCAAGGGTGACGCGTAAAGGTTGTCGACCGGGATGTCGAAGAAGCCCTGGATCTGGCCGGCGTGCAGATCCATGGTCAGCACGCGGTTGGCGCCCGCGACAGTGATCAGGTTCGCGACCAGCTTGGCCGAGATCGGCGTGCGCGGGCCGGGCTTGCGGTCCTGCCGGGCGTAGCCGAAATACGGCATCACGGCGGTGATCCGCCGCGCCGATGCGCGCTTGAGCGCATCGATGCAGACCAGAAGCTCCATGAGATTGTCGTTGGCGGGATAGGAGGTCGATTGCATGAGGAAGACGTCCTCGCCGCGGACGTTCTCGTGGATCTCGACGAACACCTCCAGGTCCGCGAACCGGTGCACCGTGGCATCGGTCAGCGGCACGTTCAGGAACGCCGCGATCGCTTCGGCCAGCGGCCGATTGCTGTTGCCGGCGAGCAGTTTCATGGCCGTCGCGCTCCAGGCGGCGCGCATCCGCGCGGGCGGGCGGCTATGTAACAAGCCCGTCCTGCGAAGTAAACGCCTCGGGGACGGCGCTCGCCTCCGCTACAGCCGCGCGCCCGGCAGGAAGGGGTCGATCTCGACCCCGGAGAGCGGGTTGTCCGCGGGGATCTCGGAGGCGTCGAGCTCGTGCACGTGCACGTTCTCGCCGCCGTACCGGGTCAGGATCTCGATCGCGCGGGTCTCGTGCGGCTCATCCCGCACCCGCACCCAGAGCAGGAGGCCGCCCTTGTCGAGCTGGTGCTGCAGATCGCGCGCGCGATCGCGCCCGAGCAGGCGGACCGCCCAGGCGCCGAGCGCGCCCCCGCCGCCACCCGCGAAGGCCGCGGCGGCGATCGCAGCGGCGAGCGCCCCGCCGGAGGCCACCACGGCACCCGCCCCGACCACGGCGCCGATGTAGGCGAGACCGCCGATGAGCCCGGTCCGACCTATGGCGAGCGAGTGATCGCCCACGAACGCCGCGCGCGGCACCGTCGGGTCGTCCGCCAGATCCGCGATCTTCTCGTACGCGTGCCCGAGCTTCTGTTCCACGGCCTGCTCGCCCGCGAGCAGGCTCAGCTCCGCGCGATCGAAGCCCGCGCTCAGGAGCTCGTCGACGGCGTCGACGAACGAATCGCGATCGTGGAAAACGCCGACGGCCTCGCGGATCAGCTGTCCCTTCTTCGGCGCATCCATCATCGGCCCTCCGAGCTTCCTGTCGTACGGCACGAGGACACTCGACTGGATCATGCCGGACCCTTCGACAATTTTCCAGCGCAAGCGCGAGGCTCTCGCGCGCTTGTGCGCCTACGGGAGCCAGTCGCCCGTGATCTGCTCGAAGCTGTAGGGGCAGTCTGCCGGCAGGCCGTCGGCGGCAACATGCTCGCCGTAACGGCGCAACGAACGGTCAGCTCTCTTGCGTGCCTGTGCGTAAAGCGCCGCCAAGTCCTGCTCGAGGTGGCGGTGCAGTGTGGGCGTCAGCTCGTCCAGCAGTTCCGAGCGTTGCGTGTCGATCGTGTCGCCCCAGCCCGCGCGCGGATCCTGGGCCGGAGAATGTTGGAGCTTCAGCAGATGCTCGATGATGGTGCGGATGCGCGAGCGGACCGAGCGGTGAAGCGACTCGCCCAAGTCGTCCACCTCCTCGGTCAGGTGCTCGAGGTCGAGCTCATCGAACCGGCCCTCACGCAGGAGCTCCGCCTGCCCCTTCGCCCAGGCGTACCAGTCGGTCTCGTACAGCTCGCTCGCCCGAGCCTTGACGCGGGTCGCCATGACCGTCTCCGCGCTGGATCAGGCGCCGAGCCTATCACACCAACCCTCCCGTCGGGAGCGTGGGCGCTCGGGAGCCCTTCAGTCGATGCCCGCCTCGTGCTCCTCGTCGAGCAGGTTCATGCCGGCGCCGGGGTCGCCGCCCGGCATCAGGCCCGCATGCGCGCGGATCGCGGTCTCGATCTCGGCCATGGTCTCGGGATGGGCCTTGAGATACGCCTTGGCGTTCTCGCGCCCCTGGCCGATGCGCTGGCTGTTGTAGGAGAACCAGGACCCCGACTTCTCG
>CAZXYL010000534.1:0-2451 GCA_964644915.1 uncultured Geminicoccaceae bacterium | reverse complement strand
ATGATCCGGGTCGAGGATCTCGACCAGTCGGTCGACTTCTACACCCACAAGATCGGCCTCGAGCTGCTGCGCCGGTTCGAGTTGCCCGGGGCCGACGCCACGCTCGCCTTCGTCAAGGACCCGAAGTCGGGCTTCGAGATCGAGCTCACCTACAACCACGACGGCCGCAGCTACGAGCTGGGCGACGCGTTCGGCCATCTCGCCTTCTACGTCGATAGCGTCGACAAAACCTACGAGGCTTGGAAGGCCAAGGGCATTCCATTCTCGCTGGAGCCCAAGACGATGAAGAACGGCACCCGGATCGCGTTCGCGGTCGACCCGACCGGCTACAAGATCGAGCTGATCGAGCGCCCCGAGCTGGCCTGAGCGCCCGCGGGCATGCGCGGTCGGCAGCGGCTTGACGGGTCGAGGCGCCTGCCTATGGTCGAGATGGTCGCGGTCGGCTCGCCGGCCGTGATCGCCCGACGCCATCGATGCAGTCGTCCACTGTCGACCGCCTTGCCGGATGAGCGGAGGATGGTCGTCCGCCGCCATCCCTGCAGGCATCGAGACCAGCCTTGAGGGAGGCGAGAATGAGCAGAATCGGAATCGTTGCGGCCGTGACCGGCGCCGTCCTCGCGGGCGCGCTCGGCTTTGCGAGCGCCGTGTCGGCCCAGGAGGTGACGCTGCGGTGGGCGATGCATCCCGGCTCGCACACCGCGCCGGTGCTGGAGCACTTCGCGCCGCAATACGAGGAGCAGACCGGGGTGCGCGTGGTCGGTGAGGTCCTGCCCCCGGACCAGCTGCGCGATCGCATGCAGATCGAGGCGATCGGCGGCACCGGCCACTACCACATCGGCTATCACAGCCCCGGCTGGTTCGGCGGCTTCGCCGACCATGTGGTCGACCTCACGCCGTTCATCGAGCAGTACGGCTTCGACGTCTCGGCCTATCCCGAGCTGATCGTCGAGTCGCACATGACCAGCCCGATCCGGCCGGGCGAGATCATCGCCATCCCGCACGTGCCGTTCGCGCCCCTTCTGATCGCGCGCAAGGACTTTTTCGAGCACCCGGACGAGCAGGCGGCGTTCCGCGAGGAGTATGGGCGCGATCTCGAGTACCCGCAGACCTGGCAGGAGCTGTACGAGGTCGCCCAGTTCTTCACCCGCGAGGCCGGCGAGACGGTGGCGGGCGAGACCCTCGAGCAGTCGCTCTACGGCTGGTCGGATTCGCTCCGCCACCCGAGCGGCGCGGCACGCGCCTACATTGTCATGCTCTACTCGACCGGGCTCCAGGGCTTCGACGAGAAGTTCGAGCCCGATCTCGACCATCCGATCCTGCTCGAGTCGATCGAGCTGTTCAAGCAGATGGTCGAGGACACGGTGCCACCGGCCGCGGTCAACTGGGATTTCCTGGAGCATCTCGAGTACTTCCGCGAAGGCCGCCTCGCCACGGCCACCATGTGGCCGGGCGGCATCGACACCGTCGAGGACCCCGCCGGTGCGGCCGCCGGCAAGGTGCACTACCAGCCGCTGCCCATGTATGAGGGCAATCTCGCCGGCTACGAGCAGGGGGTGCCGTATCTCGGTGGCGGCGGGCTGATGGTCTTCGACACGCCGCAGGCCGAGGAGGCGTTCAAGTTCCTGCAATGGCTGCTCGAGGAGAACGCCTACGAGTGGGCGGCGCGGACGAAGGCGTTCTCGCGCCACGATCACTTCGAGGATCCCGAGCTGCAGCAGCTCGAGCCCTACTACGCGGACTTCCTGCCCGCGTTCGGCCAGGTGCTCGAGGCGGTCTTCATCCGCCAGGGCATCCCCGAATACGGATCGGCGATGTGGCAGGGGACCGCGGATTTCGTGACCGACGTGCTGAGCGGCGACCTCACGCCGGAAGAGGCTCAGCAGCGCTGGGTCGAGGACATGCGGCGCGAGTTCGAGCGCGCGGGCTACTACAATTAGGCGGGCGGCTCCGGGCGGTGCGGCTGCGCCCGCGCCGCCCGGGCGCGCCGGGCTCGCACGCTGGCCTCTGGCCTGGGCGGCACGCCTGCGACCGCAGCCGGCGATCGGGACCGCACGCTTCACCCGCGGCTGGCTGTTCGCGCTCCCGGGCCTGATCGCGCTGGCGGCGATCGTCGGCATCCCGCTGACCGCCGCGGCCCGCTATAGCCTGCACGAAGTCTTTCTCTACCGGTTTCACACCCAGATCTTCGTCGGCTTCGAGAACTACGCGCGGATCTTCGCCGATCCGCTGTTCATGCGCTCCTTGCAGACGACCGTTCTGTTCACCCTCGGCAACACGCTGATCGCGGTGACCTTCGGCCTGCTGGTCGCTTTCCTGCTCAGCGGCAGGCGGATCCGCCTGCAGACCGGCTTCATGGCTCTCTACCTCCTGCCGTTCGTCATGACCCCGGTGGTCGTGGGGCTGACCTTTCGCCTGTTCGTCTGGGAGCCTGAATTCGGCCTCGTCAATGCG
>CAZXYL010000533.1:0-9203 GCA_964644915.1 uncultured Geminicoccaceae bacterium | reverse complement strand
AATTTCGACCACGTGGGTCCGCGTTTCGCCGAGGAGGCGCGCAAGATCCACCACGGCGAAGGCGAGAAGCGCAACATCTACGGCGAGGCGACCTCGAGCGAAGCCAAGGAGCTGCGCGACGAGGGGATCGAAGTCGGGCAGATCCCCTGGCTACCGCGCCACGACGGCTGAACCGTCGAGCGGGTGGTCGCGCCACGATCAGCCAGAGACGGCGAGCAGGAGAGCCGCATAGATCGTGACCCCTGCAGCGAACGCCGAGAAGCGGCTCTGTCGTTCTTCCGGCAGCTCCTCCTTGAGCACGTTGAGGATGATGCCGCCGGCCAGAAAGGCGAACGGCACCGCCAGCACGTGCTCCGGCAGACGGGCAACCAAGCCGAGGCACCAGCCGGCCAGCACGGCACCCGCGAGCAGCCAGCGCGCCCCATGGTCGTAGGCGTGCGCGTGGTGCTGGCGCAGCGCAACGTCGTTGGTCAACAGGTGCAGCCCGATCGCCACCAGGTATAGCAACAGGTCGATCGCGGCCGGCCCCTGCCGCTGCACCGTGAGATAGCCGATCAGCGCGTTGTAGCCGGAGAACGAGGCGATGTGCACCCAGAACACCCAGACGTCGGCGTCGGCCTCGGCGCGGTCGCCGCGCCGCGGAGGCGGGGTGCGCCGGACGAGGCACTCGAGGCCGTAGAAGACCGCCAGCCCGAGCAGGGCGATCAGCCAGACATGCGTCTCGATGAAGAGCAGGGCCGGCGGTGCCGCCTCCAGCACGTGCTGCTGACTCCTCGCCAGCTCGGGGAAGATGTGCAGGAACACGTAGGCCACCGCGACCCCGCCGGCGGCCGACAGCCAGCCGCTGCGCGGCCTGCTCGCCAGCGCCGACAGCCGGCCGCCGAACAGATGGATCAGCGCGAAGCAGAGGACGACGGGCAAAGTCGCGATCGGCATGGCTCGGGCCGCGCAGCTAGCGGTCGCTGACCGCGAACAGCATGTAGTTGACCGCCGCATCCGGGCTCGGCCGGAAGCGGTCGCGCAGCGGGTCGTAGACCACGCCGGTGACGTCGCCCACGCGCAGCCCGCCGCGCCGCAGCCCGCGCGCCGCCTCCGAGGGGCGCAGGAAGCGCGACCAGCTGTGGGTCCCGCGCGGCAGCCAGCCGAGCACGTATTCCGCTGCAACGATGCCGAGCGCGAACGAGCGGAAGGTCCGGTTCAGGGTCGCGAGCACCAGGGCGCCGCCGGGCCGGACCAGACGCGCGCAGGTGACAAGGAACGCCTCCTGGTCGGCCACGTGCTCGACCACCTCCATCACGCAGACGAGGTCGAACCGCTCGCCCGCGGCGGCGAGCTCCTCGGCTGCCTGTCGCCGGTAGGCGATCTCGAGCCCGGCGGCGGCCGCATGGCGGCGGGCGACCGCGAGGTTCGGCTCCGACAGGTCGATGCCGGTGACCCGTGCGCCCAGACGCGCGAGCGGCTCGGCGAGCAGCCCGCCGCCGCAGCCGACGTCCAGGACGTGGACGCCGTCGAGCGGACGGGGCGCCCTGGGATCGCGGCCGAGCCGGGCGCAGATCCGGTCGCGGATGTAGGCGAGGCGCACGGGGTTCAGCTTGTGCAGGGGCGCCAGCGGCCCCGTCTCGTCCCACCACTCTGCGGCGAGCCGGTCGAAGCGCTCGAGCTCGGCGGGATCCAGGCTTGGGGGGCGATCTCGCTCGCGGGGCACGGGAACGGGTCAGGCTGTACTTGCTTGCGCAGACAGCGCTGTTTATGAACGGGCGCGCCGGAAAAAGCCAGGCTCGGCCTTTCGAGTTCTCGACGGCGGCTCGCCTGGGCGCTGAGGAGGTCGGTCGTGGCGCTGGTGGTGCACAAGTACGGCGGCACGTCGGTGGCCGATCTCGACCGGATCCGGGCGGTGGCCGCCCGCATCGGGCGCGCCGTGAGCCGGGGTGACCGGGTGGCGGTCGTGGTCTCGGCGATGGCGGGCACCACCAACCAGCTGGTCGACTGGGTCGGCGCCATCGGCGGCCCCGAGTGCGACCGCGCCGAGTACGACGTCGTGGTCGCCTCCGGCGAGCAGGTGACGTCGGGGCTGCTCGCGCTGGCGCTGCAGGCGATCGGGGTACCGGCACGATCCTTGCTTGGCTGGCAAGCGCCGGTCGAGACGGATGCGGCGCACGGGCGGGCGCGGATCCGCGCGATCGTGCCGCAGACGTTGCGGGCGTGCCTGGATCGTGGCGAGGTCGCGGTGGTCGCGGGGTTTCAGGGCATAGGACCGTCGGGTCGCATCACCACGCTCGGGCGCGGCGGCTCCGATACCTCGGCGGTGGCGCTCGCGGCTGCCCTGGGCGCGGAGCGTTGTGATATCTTCACCGACGTCGACGGGGTCTACACCACCGACCCCCGCATCGTCGCGAAAGCGCGCAAGCTGGAGCGGGTGACCTATGAAGAGATGCTCGAGATGGCCTCGCAGGGCGCCAAGGTGCTGCAGACCCGCTCGGTGGCCCTCGCCATGCAGCACGGCGTGCGCGTGCAGGTCCTCTCCAGCTTCAACGACGAGCCCGGGACGCTCGTGGTCGATGAGAGCGAGATCGTGGAACAGCAGGTCGTAAGCGGGATCGCCTACAGCCGTGACGAGGCCAAGATCACTTTGATCGGGGTGGCGGATCGGCCGGGGGTCGCCGCGACCATCTTCGGCCCCCTGGCGGAGGCCAACGTCAACGTCGACATGATCGTCCAGAGCGTCTCGGCCGACGGCGAGACGACCGACCTCACCTTCACCGTCACCCGGGCCGACATGGCGCGGACCCGGGCCATGCTCGACACGGTGCGGGGGCAGCTGGGTATCCGGCAGATCGCCTCCGACGCCGAGGTGGTCAAGATCTCGGTGATCGGGGTCGGCATGCGCTCGCACGCCGGCATCGCGTACACCATGTTCAGCACGCTTGCCGACCGCGGCATCAACATCCAGGCGATCTCGACCTCGGAGATCAAGATCAGCATCCTGATCGACGAGGCCTATACCGAGCTGGCGCTGCGCGCGCTGCACACGGCCTATGGTCTCGACGCGACCTGAGCCCCAGCACCCCGGCCGAGCCAGTCTCGACCGACTGTGGCGCGCCGGAACCGCCTTTCTCGGCTGCCGCTTGGCCCTGATGGGCGGGGCCATGACCTGGGTCTCGGAGCGCCACCTCGTCTCCGCGATCTCGAACGCCGGGGGCTTCGGCGTGCTCGCCTGCGGGGCCATGACCCCCGATCTGCTGGCCGCCGAGATCGAGGCGACACAGGCGCTGACCGAGCGTCCGTTCGGGGTCAACCTGATCATCATGCACCCCCAGCTCGAGGCGCTGATCGACGTCTGCACCAGGCGCAAGGTGACCCACATCGTGCTGGCGGGCGGGCTGCCGGCCCGCGCCACCATGGGCCGGGTCAAGGACGGCGGGGCGCAGCTCCTGTGCTTCGCGCCGAGCCTGGGCGTCGCCAGGAAGCTGATCCGGCAGGGCGCCGATGCCCTGATCATCGAGGGCGCGGAGGCGGGCGGGCACATCGGACCGGTCGCGACCGGCGTGCTGGCCCAGGAGATCCTGCCGCAGATCGGTGAGGTGCCGGTGTTCGTCGCCGGTGGCATCGGCCACGGCGAGGCGATCGCGGCCTATCTGCGCATGGGTGCCTCGGGCTGCCAGATGGGCACGCGCTTCGTCTGCGCCACCGAATCGATCGCGCATGCGCGCTTCAAGCAGGCGTTCATCCGGGCGAGCGCGCGCGACGCCGTCCCTTCGGTGCAGATCGACCCCGAATTCAAGGTCATCCCGGTGCGCGCCCTGGCGAATCAGGCGACCCGGCTGTTCGCCGAGAAACAGGTCGAGGTGATCCGGCGTTATCGTGAGGGCGAGCTGACCTACGAGGCGGCATCGCTCGCGATCGAGCACTTCTGGGCCGGGGCGCTCAGGCGCGCGGTGATCGAGGGGGACGTCGAGCACGGCTCGGTGATGGCCGGCCAGAGCGTGGGACTGGTGAGCAGGATCCAGCCGGTGCGCGAGATCCTGGAGGAGCTGGTGGGGCAGGCGGTGGTCGCGCTCGAGCGGGAGCAGGCGCTCGGGCGGGAGCGGGCCGGGGCGGTGGCATGACCCGGACCTCGACCGGCTGGGGCAGCTCGGGCCCGCCGATGCTCGATCTGCGCGGCGACGAGCTCTCCGCCGCACGGCGGCTCCTGCGGCGACTGGTCGAGCTGATGGCGGCGCCGGTCAGCCCGCAGGAGCGCCTGGATCGCATCGTCCGCCTGATCGCCGGCAATATCGTCGCCGAGGTGTGCTCGGTCTACGTCCTGCGCGGCGGCGACTACCTCGAGCTGTTCGCGACCGAGGGCCTCCGGCGGACCGCGGTGCACCGCACCCGGCTGCGGGTCGGCGAGGGGCTGGTCGGCCACATCGCGGCCCAGGGCACGGTGATCAACACGCCCGACGCCCAGAGCCATGCCGCCTTCGCCTACCGCCCGGAGACCGGCGAGGAGATCTACCACTCCTTCCTCGGCGTGCCGATCCTGCGCAGCGGTCGGGTGGTCGGCGTCCTCGTCGTCCAGAACCGCGCGCAGCGGCACTACTCGGACGAGGAGGTCGAGGCGCTGCAGATCATCGCGACCGTGTTCGCCGAGATGCTGGCATCCGGCGGGCTGGTCGATGCGACGCAATACCCGGATCACGGCGGGCAGATCGGCAGGCCGGAGCGGCTCGAGGGGCTGCGCCTGGTCGAGGGTGTGGCGATGGGGAGCGCGGTTCTGCATCAGCTGCGCATCCAGGTGACGCAGCTGGTGTCCGAGGACCCGGATCGGGAGGCGGCGCGGCTGGAGAGCGCGATCGCGGGCCTGCGCGCCTCGGTGGACGAGCTGCTGCTGCTGCCCGAGGTCGCCGACGGCGAGCATCGGGAAGTGCTGGAAGCCTATCGCATGTTCGCGAACGATGCCGGCTGGCGGCGCCGCATGCGCGAGGCGATCCGCACCGGGCTGACCGCGGAGGCGGCGGTCAGGCGGGTCCAGGAGGAGACCCGGTTGCGCATGGCGCACGTGGCCGACCCCTATCTGCGCGAGCGCCTGCACGATCTGGACGCCCTGGCCGAGCGCCTGCTCATGCATCTGACCGGCAGCACCGTGATCCACGATCCGGCCTCGCTGCCCGACGATTACATCCTGGTCGCGCGCTCGCTCAGCCCGGCGGAGCTCTTGGATTACGACCGCGGGCGGCTGCGCGGCATCATCCTCGAGGAGGGCTCGCCGACCGCGCACGTCACGATCATCGCGCGCGCGTTCGAGATCCCGATGGTCGGTCGGGTGGCGCATGCCATGACCCGGATCGATCCCGGCGACCGGCTGGCGCTCGACGGCGAGCACGGCCAGATCTTCGTGCGCCCGAGCGAGGACGTCGAGCTCGCGTTCACCCGCTCGATCGCGGCGCGGGCCGAGCGGCGACGGATCTATGCGGCCCTGAAGCAGGAGCCCTCGGTCACCCGCGACGGCATGCGCGTCGGGCTGCACCTGAACGCCGCCTTCCTGATCGACCTCGCCCAGCTCGAGACCACCGGCGCCGAGGGCATCGGCCTCTATCGCACCGAGCTCGCCTTCATGGTCCGGGATCATTTCCCGGACGCCGAGACGCAGACCGAGCTCTACGGCAAGGTCTTCGAGCTCGCGAACGGCAAGCCGGTGGTCTTCCGGACCCTGGATATCGGCAGCGACAAGCACCTGCCGTACTGGAGCGTCCCGCACGAGGACAACCCGGCCATGGGCTGGCGGGCGATGCGCATGGCGCTCGATCGCCCGGCGGTGCTCCGGGCGCAGCTGCGCGCCCTGATCCGGGGTGCCGCGGGCCGGCCGCTCGACGTCATGTTCCCGATGGTCGCCGAGGTCGCGGAGTTCACCGCGGCCAAGCGGCTGTGCGATCTGGAGCTGGAGCGCGCCGAGGCGCGCGGGCAGCCGCTGCCCTGTCGCGTCCGGGTCGGCGCGATGCTCGAGGTGCCCTCGCTCGCCTGGCAGCTGCCGGCGCTCCTGCCCCGGGTGGACTTCGTCTCGATCGGCAGCAACGATCTGTTGCAGTTCCTGTTCGCGTGCGACCGCGGCAACCCGGCCCTGGTCGACCGGTACGACGTGCTCTCACCGCCGGTCCTGTGTTTCCTGCGCGATCTGGTCGAGAAATGCCGGCGTGGCGGCGTGCATCTGTCGTTCTGCGGCGAGATGGCCTCGCGCCCGCTCGAGGCCATGGTCCTGCTCGGGCTCGGCGTGCGGCAGCTGTCGCTGACGCCCGCGGATCTGGGCGCGGTCAAGGCGATGCTGCGCTCGCTCCCCTGTGGCGGCCTCGCGCGCTATCTCACGCGACTCTACGATTTGCCCGACCACAGCCTCCGTGGTAGGCTGCAGAACTACGCGCTTGATCACGGCGTGCAACTGCATATGTGACGCTCCGTCGCCGCCGGGCACCGGCGCACCAGTGAGCGGGATGGCCGCGGGGTCAGGGCGAGGTCCGCGCCGGTCCGCCGGACCGAGCGGGGGAGTGCCGCGGTTGTCGAGATGATGTTTCGTTCGATGCCAGAGAACCACGGCAAGGTCGATCCCGCTGAAGCCTTGATGCGCGAGGTCGGGGCACAGCTGCGCGAGGTCCGCCTCGAGCGCGGCGAGGACCTCGACGAGGTCGCCGAGTATCTGCGCATCAAGGCCGCCTACCTCTACGGCATCGAGCAGGGCGATCTGTCGATGATGCCGGGCCGCACCTACGCGCTCGGGTTCCTGCGCAGCTACGCCGACCATCTGGGTTTCGATGGCGACGATCTGATCACCCAGATCAGGTGGACGGTGGACAATCTGACCAGCAGGACGCGGTTGCAGATCCGCACCCCGCTGCCTGAGAGCCGTCTGCCCAAGATGCCGGTGCTGGTGCTCTCGCTCGCGGTCCTGGCCGGCGCGTATGCCGGCTGGTCCTACATGAACCGCAGCAGCGACCTGGTCGTGGAGACCGTGGCCGAGGTGCCGGACAGCCTGCGGCGGATGGCCATGGAGACGCTGCCCGGGACCGGTCCGGAGCAGGCGGCGCCGCCCGTCGCCGCGGAGGTGCAGACCAGCGCGCCGAGCAACGACGCGGCCCTCGAAGGGTCGGACGAGCCGGAAGCCCCGCTCGCCACGACCGAACCGCCGGCGGACGCCGATATTGGCGTGGCCCGGGGGCCGCAGCTCGAGCCGTCCGGCATCGCCGCCCTGCCGGAGGGGGACGCGGAGGACGGTGGTGCAACGGTCGCGCAGGCACCCGAGGCGCCTGCTCCGGCGGCGGCGCCGGACGAGGAGCAGGAGACCGTCGACCTCGAGATCCTGCCGTCGACCACGCCGCTCACCGGCGCCAACGCCGCCCGCAGTCTCCCGGCCGAGCCGCCAAACACGCGCGAGGCGGTCGAGCGCCCGACCCGGACCGCGCTGGCGTCCGATCTCGCGGGCGACGGCAGCGCCCGTGCCCCGACCCCGGAGGCAGGGCCGGAGACCCGGCCGCAGACCCGTGACCGGGCGACGGGCGTGCCCATGGCCGTGCTCCCGCCGGGCGGAGCCCCGGCCGACGCGGCGGCGCCTGCCGGCGCCGCCGCCGTGCTTCCCGATGGCGCGGCGGCGCTCGAGGAGGAGCCGGCGGATGCAACCTCGGCCGCAGCGGTGGTCGCGGCGCTCACCGGGCAAGCGATCCCGGAGCAGGAGGACGCTGATGGCGACGGGCCGCAGGTGCTCGAGACCGTCAATACCGATGCGCGGGTGATCCTGCGCGCCAACGACAGCAGCTGGGTGCACATCAGCAACGAAAACGGCGACTACCTCCGCACCCGGACGCTCGAGACGGGCGACGTGTTCCTGGTGCCGAACCGGCCGGATCTGCAGCTGTGGACCGGCAATGCGGGCGGTCTCGACGTGTTCGTGGACGGCGAGGAGCTGGCGCCGCTCGGACCTCTGGGCGCGGTGGTGCGCAACGTCCCGCTCGATGCCGAGCGCCTGAAGTCGCGTTGATAGCGACCGCGCAGACCCCATCTCAGTCCCGAAGCGCGCGCGCAGCCGCCGAGGAGCCAGCATGGTCGCATTGAGCGAGATCAGGCGTCAGCGGACGCACGCCGTCAGGATCGGCGGCGTCGTGGTCGGCGGCGATGCGCCGGTGGTCGTGCAGTCCATGACCAACACCGACACCGCCGACGTGGACGGCACCGTCGGCCAGGTCATGGAGCTCGCCGACGCCGGCTCCGAGATCGTGCGCATCACGGTCAACACCGACGAGGCCGCGAGAGCCGTGCCGCACATCCGGGACCGGCTCTGGGTGCGCGGCTACGACGTGCCCCTGGTCGGCGACTTCCACTATCACGGGCACCTCTTCCTGACGCGTCACCCCGACTGCGCCGCGGCGCTCGCCAAGCTCCGCATCAACCCGGGCAACGTCGGCTTCGGCGCCAAGCGCGACAAGCAGTTCGAGATGATGATCGAGGCGGCGCTCCGCCACGACAAGCCCGTGCGCATCGGCGTCAACTGGGGCAGCCTCGATCAGGCGCTCTCGACCCGGATGATGGACGACAATGCCAGCCTGCCGGAGCCCAGGTCGGCGGACGACGTGTTGCGCGAGGCCCTGGTCGTCTCGGCGCTCGCGAGCGCGCGCCGGGCGGAGGAGATCGGCCTCGGCGCCGACCGCATCGTGATCTCGGCCAAGGTCAGCCGGGTGCAGGACCTGATCGCGGTCTATCGGGAGCTCGCCCGCCGCTCCAGCTACGCGCTCCACCTCGGCCTGACCGAGGCGGGCATGGGCGCGAAGGGCATCGTCGCGACCACGGCGGCGCTCGCCGTCCTGCTCCAGGAGGGCATCGGCGATACCATCCGTGCCTCGCTCACGCCGCGGCCGGGCGAGGCGCGGACGCAGGAGGTGATCGTCTGCCAGGAGCTGCTGCAGTCGCTGGGTCTGCGCCAGTTCACGCCGCAGGTCGCCGCCTGCCCCGGGTGCGGGCGCACCACCAGCACCTTCTTCCAGGAGCTCGCGGACAGCATCCAGAGCTGGCTCAAGGCGCAGATGCCGGTCTGGAAGGAGCGCTACCCCGGCGTCGAGGGGCTGAACGTCGCGGTCATGGGCTGCGTCGTGAACGGCCCCGGGGAGAGCAAGCACGCGGACGTCGGCATCAGCCTGCCCGGGACGGGCGAGAGCCCGGCCGCGCCGGTGTTCATCGACGGCCAG
>CAZXYL010000532.1:0-1652 GCA_964644915.1 uncultured Geminicoccaceae bacterium | reverse complement strand
GCACCCCGGGCGTCCTGCTCGATGCCCTGCACGCCGCTCCTGGAGGAACGCGGCGTCACCCTGACCGAGCAGCGGACGCCGTCCGGGCGCAAAGTCAGCCAGCCGGGGCTTGCGTCTCCAGCCATGCGCCCGTTACGTGAACATCTGCCAGAGCAGCCGGCGCACGAACACCAGGAGCAGGATGACGATGATCGGCGAGACGTCGATGCCGCCAAGATTGGGGAGCAGGTTGCGGACCGGGCGCAACGCCGGCTCGGTCACCCGATAGAGAAAGTCCTGCAGCTGCGCGACGAAGGAGTTGCGAGTGTTGATTACGTTGAAAGCAATCAGCCAGCTGAGCACCACCGAGGCGATGATGACCCAGATGTAGAGCTCGATGACGGTATCGATCAGCCAGTGGACCGGGTTCATGATCGCCTGATGCAGCCTCGTCACGCCGGGGACGGGACCTCCCCGCCCGGCCGGTTTCGGGCCGGGACTATAGCAGCTGAGTTCAGCATCGCCAGCCCCGCGCTGCCACTCTTTGGGGCCGCGGCGCGGCCCCGCCCGCCCTTGACAGCGACCCTCCCGCTCACCATACAACCTCGGTGGCGGGGCCGTAGCTCAGCTGGGAGAGCGCTAGAATCGCACTCTAGAGGTCGGGGGTTCGACTCCCCTCGGCTCCACCATCGCTCTTCGAGGGATCGTTGTCGCAATCGGGGCCGTAGCTCAGCTGGGAGAGCGCGACGTTTGCACCGTCGAGGTCGTGGGTTCAAGTCCCATCGGCTCCACCATTTCGGGCGCATGCGGGCGCAGATCATCGTCACAGCCTGACGCGCGCCGGTTCATGCGCCTAAATCCAGACCGGCCCGAGACAGGTTTCGTGGCGGCGGGTCGGGCCGCTGCCCGCGCCTTCCCGACCTTCGTGGAATGATCAGGTTGCTGGCCTTCGCGATCCTCGCCTATGGCGGCATCGTCGCGATTTTGTATCTGTCGCAGACCTGGATGCTGTTCCCCGGGGCGTATCTGCCGAGCCGGCCGATCGACGGCCCGCTCGCGCCCGAGCGGCTGGAGATCGAGGTCGACAATGGCGCCCGGATCCACGGCCTCCTGTTCCGCGCGGAGGACCAGCACGCCGATCTGCTGATCGGCTTCGGCGGTAACGCCCAGGACGCCGAGCTGCTCGGCCACGACCTCGCCGACGACTTCGGGCACATGCACGTCGCGGTCTTCCACTACCGTGGCTACGGCCCGAGCACCGGCAGCCCGAGCGAGGCCGCGCTGCTGAGCGATGCGGTGACGATCCACGACGGGCTCAACGGCATGCTGGATCCCGCTCGGACCTACGCGATCGGGATCTCGCTGGGTGGGGCGGTGGCGACCTGGCTCTCGAAGCAGCGTGAGGTCGCCGGCCTGGTTCTGATCACGCCGTTCGATTCGATCGAGGCGATTGCGAAGGAACACTACTTCTGGGTGCCGGTGGGCCTGCTTCTGCGGCACCGGTTCCCGGCGGTCGAGTTCATGGCCGGCAATTCCACGCCCACCGCCGTGATCGCGGCCGAGCGGGACACCATCGTCAGGCCGCATCGCACCCAGGCGCTGGCGGAGAACATCCCGAACCTGGTCTTCAACGTCGCCCTGCCCGACGCGGATCACAACACCATCATCCACGT
>CAZXYL010000531.1:0-11351 GCA_964644915.1 uncultured Geminicoccaceae bacterium | reverse complement strand
CGGCGACGAGGTCAAGGCCGGCCAGGAGCTGGCCGTCCTCGAGGCGATGAAGATGGAGAACGTGCTCCTCGCCCAGCGCGACGGCGTGGTCGAGGAGATCCGGGTCCAGCCCGGTGCCACCGTCGCCGCGGATCAGGTCCTGATTGCCTTCGCGTAAGCCACGGCACTTCATATCCACGTGGCGCCGGGTTCTGGGCCGCCGCGGCTTGTTAAGGCCTGACGGTGACACTAAATCGAAAGCGTGTCACAACAGGAGCGGATCATGCGCACCTTGACCGTGCGGGAGATGCGGGCAGCTCTGCCCGATCTGGAGCGGCTTCTCGAGAGCGAGGGGGAGTTGCTGGTGACGCGTCGCGGCAAGGCGGTGGCCCGAGTACTTCCGGCCGTCAAGCGAGGCGGCATGCCTACGCATGCGGATCTGCGGGCGAAGATGCCCCGTGTCGAAGTGGGAAGCGAGGTTCTGATCCGGCAGGATCGTGATGAGCGCTGATGCGCCGTATGTCGACACCAGCGCCCTCGCGAAGTGGTATGTGCCCGAGCCTCACTCCGACAGCTTTGTTAAGTTCATCGTCGCTCAGGATGTCGGGCTCATCAGTCGCCTGACAGCGGTGGAGCTGGCTTGCCTGCTCAAGCGACGCCTCCGTGCGGGAACGATCACGGCACCCTTGGCGCGCGAGGCCTACCAGACGTTCGAGCGGGACATCATACGCGGTCATCTCCATCTCGAGCCGGTGAGCGATGCTCACTTGGTTCGGGCCGGCGAGCTGATCGAGGAACTGGAGGAGCAGCCGTTGCGGACCCTGGACGCCCTGCATCTTGCGATCGCACGGGACCTGGGAGTCCGTACGGTCGCGACCGCCGACCGGGTCATGGCGAGGGCCGCGGGCGACCTCGGCCTGGAGGTCGCCTTCTTCGGCCAATCGGGCTAAGCTAGAGCGCCTCGAAGCGCTGGTCCTTGACCGCCTCGGCGAAGCCGTAGAGCGCCGCGTTGACCTCGGGCCAGCTCTTCAGCCGCTTCATGTTGCCGAGCCAGCGCTCGATGTTGGGCCACCTCGAGAAGTCGCAGCGGATCACCTCGCCCAGCGTGAGCAGGCAGGCGCCGAAGTAGTCCGCGATGGTGATCCGGTCGCCACAGAGATAGGGCCTGTCGGGGCCGAGCCAGTAATCGTTCAGGATCTGCAGCCACTGCGTGCCGCGCTCCTGGCCCCAGCGGATCGTGCCGGCGTGGATCTCCTCGCTCGGCCGGCGGTGGTGCGGGAAGAGCTGCGGATAGATGAAGTTGTAGCCCCACTCGCGATAGAAGTTGGTGTTGAACCAGTCCATGATCTCGTTGACCCTGGCCCGATCCTTCAGGTCCCTGGGATATTCGGGCAGGTCGTACTTGTCGGCGAGGTATTTCAGGATCGCCGAGCTCTCGGTCAGCCGGAAGCCGTCGTCCTCAAGCACCGGCACGAGGCGGTTCGGGTTGATCTGGACGAACGGCTCCCGGTGGTGCTCGCCCGTCATCAGGTCCACCATCTGCTCCTCGACGTCGAGGCCCTTCTCGGCGATGAACAGGCGCACCGGCCGGCTGGTCATCGAGACCGGGTGCATGTAGAGCTTCATCGTTGCCTCCGCATGTGAGCACGGCGGGCCTGTTCACGACAGCGCGTCCGTGAGATCGCCACCAGACGCGCAGAAATTCAAGCTAGCTGAAACTGCAGGTCGCGCTGCCCAGGTGCTCGACCTCGATCTCGACCCGGTCGCCCGGGCGCAGCCAGACCGTCTGCACGACGCTGCCGAGCAGGACGAACTCGCCCGCCCGCAGCGGCGCGCCGCGCGCGGCGCGGGCGTTCGCGAGCCAGGCCAGCGCCGCGAGGGGGTGGCCCAGGATGTCGCCGCCGCGGCCGCGGCCCACCTCCGCGCCGTTGCTCCGCATGCGACCGGCCAGCGAGACCAGATCGAGCTCATGCCAGTTGTCGACTGGATCGCCTAAAACGCAACCGCCATTGAAGAAATCATCCGCGATCAGCGTGGGCGTATCGAGCGAGCGGTAGTCCTCGTAGCGGTCGTCCACCAGCTCGATCGCGGCCATGCAGGCGGCGACGGCATGGGTCACCGTATTCCGGTCGTAGGGGGCGGCCGCGAGCGGCAGATCGAGCCCGAGCCGGACCGCGATCTCGCATTCCACGCCCGGGCACAGAAAGTCGGCGTGACGCAGGTCGGCGCGCTGATGGTGCACGCTCGGCGCGAAGACCCCGCCGGCGCAGGGGTTGCCGATGCCCAGATAGCGCTGCATGACCGCCGTCGTGCAGCCGATCTTGTGCCCGATCAGCTGGCCCCGCCCGGCCGCGGTCAGACGCCGGTGCAGCGCCTCCTGAACCGCGTAAGCCTCGGCTTCGGTCCGCGGCCGACACGCCTCCGGCAGGTTCCCGAACCGGGTCTTCCCGAGCCGCGCCTCGGCCAGCAGGTCGGCCGCACGCTCGATCGCTGCACGTTCCATGGTCCCTCCCGGCAAGCGCAGCGATCCTAGCCTCCCGCTCGCCCAGCGGCTAGCGTGCGGGCGGTCCGGAACGGTCGAGAGAACCATGGACGAGGCTCCTCCCGGCGAGAGGATCGCGGTGCGCCCGTGGGCGCGGGCGACGGCCGTGCTCACCTCGCCCTGGCTCCTGCTGGCGCTCGCCGTGCTGTTCTGGTCGGGCAACTTCATCGTCGGCCGGGCGGCGCACGAGGTGATCCCGCCGATCGCCTTCAACTTCTGGCGCTGGGTGATCGCGCTCGCGCTCCTGCTGCCGTTCACCTGGACCGGTCTGTGGCGCCATCGCCATGTGATCGCCCGCGAATGGAGGATCCTGGCGGCGCTCGGGCTGAGCGGGCTCACCGTGTTCCACAGCGCCGTCTACATCGGGCTCAGCCAGACGCAGGCGATCAACGGCTTCGTCTATTTCGCGGGATCGCCTCTGTTCTTCGTCCTGATCTCCTGGCTGATGTTCCGCGAGCGCATCTCCCTCGGTCAGGCCTTGGGGATCGTTGCCTCGATCCTCGGCGCCGCCGTGGTCATCGCCCGCGGCGATCCTCGCGTCCTGGCCCAGCTCGACCTCGCCGTGGGCGACCTGTGGCTGCTCGCCGCCGTCGTCCTCTGGGCGCTCTACTCCGTGCTCCTGCGGCGTCGCCCGGCCGAGCTGCCGCCGCTCGTGCTGCTCGCCGCCGTCGTCGTTTTCGCCCTGGTCTTCCTGATCCCCGTCTATGCCCTCGAGCTGTGGTCGGGACGCACCATCGAGCTCGGGCGGGAGAGCCTGCTCGGCCTGCTCTACGTCTCCGTATTCGCCTCCGTGATCGCGTACATCTTCTGGAACCGGGGCGTCGCGGAGGTCGGCCCCAATCCGGCCGGCGTCATGATCCAGCTCATGCCGGTCTTCGGCGCCGTGCTCGCCGTCGTGTTCCTCGGCGAGCGCATCGCGGCCCACCACTGGCTCGGCGCCGCGCTCGTGCTCCTCGGCATCTTGCTGGCGAGCCGGCGGCGCCGGCCCCGGTTGTAGTTGCGCGGCCGGCGAAGCCCCCTACACTTCTGCCCGGCAGTCGAGGGGACCGGGGTGGCGCAGTCGCAGACCATGGTCTTTCGCCGGCGCGTGCGCGAGCACATGCGGGCGCCGCCGGTGGTCGTCGCACCCGAGACGGGAGCGCTCGAGGTGATCGCGCGCATGGCCGAGCAGCGCGCCTCGGCGGCGGTGGTGGTCACGTCCGACGGTCAGATCATCGGCATCCTCACCGAGCAGGACGTGACCCGCCGCATCGCGGCCCGGGGAGTAGGCGAAACGCCCATCGCCGATCTGATGACCCGGCCCGTCGCGACCGTCGATGCCGAGCAGCCACTCTACGAGGCGATCGGACGCATGCGCCGCTACGGGCTGCGCCACATGCCGGTGGTCGATCGGGCGGGGGGGCTCGCGGGCATGCTCTACCTGCACGATGCCCTGGCCGCCGCCACGCCTCAGCTCGTCGCCTCGATCGATCGCCTGACCCACGAATCGACGCTCGCGGGCCTGAGCGAGGTCAAGGCGGCGCAGGTCCAGCTCGCGGCCGATCTGTTCGCCGACAACGTGCCGGCACCGGAGATCCAGAGCCTGATCTCGGCGATCAACAACGACATCCATCGCCGGGTGATCGCCCTCGACCTCGAGGAGATGCGCGCGAGCGGCTGGGGCGAGCCGCCGGTGCCGTTCTGCGCCATCGTGATGGGCTCGGGCGGGCGCGGCGAGAGCTTCCTGTTCCCCGATCAGGACAACGGCTTCATCCTCGCGGATTACCCGGACGACGAGCACACGCGCATCGACGCCTTCTTCATCGAGCTCGCCGCGCGCATGACCACGCAGCTCGATCAGCTCCGGTTCCCGCTCTGCCGCGGCGGCGTGATGGCGATCAACCCGGTCTGGCGTAAGACGCTGCCGCAGTGGCAGGAGCAGCTCAGGCGCTGGATCGGCCGCCAGAGCGAGATTGCGATGCAGCTCTGCGACATCCTGTTCGATTACCGCAGCGTCTTCGGCCAGGCGCAGCTCGCGGAGGACCTGCGCACGACGATCCTGGCCTTGCTGCGCGCCAATCCCGGCTTCCTCCGGCACATGTTCGGGGTGCAGGCCGATCATCGCGCGGCGCTCGGCTGGTTCGGCCGCCTGATCACGGAGCGCCACGACCCCCGGTACAAGGGGCAGATCAATCTGAAGTACACCGGCACGCTGCCGCTCGCGGAGGCCGTGCGCCTGCTGGCGCTGCGTCACGGCGTGGCCGAGACCAGCACGCTCGCGCGCATCGATGCCCTGGCCGCGCAGGGTGAGCTCGGCCGCAACGAGCAGGACTACCTGCGTGCCGCCTTCGCGCACATCACGGGCCTGCAGCTGCGCCAGCAGATCGCCGATGACCAGGCGGGCCGGCCGGTCACCAACTTCATCGACCCGGAAAAGCTCACCGGGCGCGAGATCGACATGCTCAAGGCCGGCTTTCGCGCGATCAACGACTTCCGCGACCGGCTGCGCGCCGAACTCACCGGCGACGTGTTCTAGGAGCGATGCGATCGGAGGGCAGGATGTTCGAGAGGTTCGAGCCGCGGCGGGTGCAGGCCGGAGAGGTTACCATCAACGCCCGGATCGGCGGGTCGGGGCCGCCGCTCCTGCTGCTGCACGGCTACCCCCAGACGCACGCCATGTGGCATCGGGTGGCACCGGTGCTGGCCGCAGAGTTCACCGTGGTCTGCGCCGACCTGCGGGGCTATGGCGACAGCGACAAGCCGGCGAGCGATCCCGACCATCTCACCTACTGCAAGCGGACCATGGCGAACGACATGGTCCGGGTCATGGCGGCGCTCGGCTTCGAGCGCTTCCTGCTTGCCGGCCACGACCGCGGTGGCCGCGTCGCGCACCGCCTGGCGCTCGACCATCCGGAGCGGCTGGACAAGGTCGCCGTGCTCGACATCGTGCCCACGCGCACCCTGTTCCGTGCGACCAATCAGGCGATCGCGACCGGCTACTATCATTGGTTTTTCCTGATCCAGCCCCACGACTTCCCCGAGCGGCTGATCGGCCACGATCCGATCTACTACCTGCACCGGAAGATCACGAAGTGGAGCTCGGGCGACCTCGAGGTCTTCGCGCCGGAAGCGCTCGCCGAGTACGAGCGCTGCATCCGCGACCCCGCCATGATCCACGCGAGCTGCGAGGACTATCGGGCGGCGGCGAGCATCGATCTCGTGCACGACGAGGCCGATCTGGAGGCGCGCAAGATCGAATGCCCGCTGCTCGCGCTCTGGGGCGGACGGGGCTTCGTCGAGCGACATTTCGACGTCCTCGCCGCCTGGCGCGAGCGGTCGTCCGGCCCGGTGGGCGGCCGGGCGCTGGACTGCGGCCATTTCCTGCCCGAGGAACGACCCGAGGAGACGGCCGAGGAGCTGCGGGCCTTCTTCAGCGACTAGACGCGCCGCTTCGCTCCGAGCTCGCCTCCACCTCCTGGAGCAGCCAGTCGCGGAAGAGCGCGATCTTGGGCTGATCGGCCCGGATCTCGGGGGTCACGAAGTAGTAGCCGGACGCGAGCGGCAGCTCGATGCCGAACGGCTCGACCAGTCGGCCCGCGGCGAGTTCCGCTGCCACCATCTGCGCGCCACCGATCAGCACGCCCGCCCCGTTGAGCGCGGCCTGCATCGCCAGCGGGAAGGAATCCAGCTTGAGCCCGCGCTGCGGGTCGATGCCCTTGACGCCGGCGGCCTGCAACCAGAGCCGCCAGTTGTCGGGGTCGTCCAGCACGTGGAGCAGCGTATGCCGGGCGAGATCCGCGGGCTCGCGCAGCGGCTTGGGCCCCTCGAGCAGCGCCGGGCTGCACACCGGCACCAGCTCCTGATTGAGCAGGCGCACCGCGTGCAGTCTCGGCCAGTCGCCGAGCCCGTAGCGGATACCGCAGTCGACGTTCTCGCGCAGGAAATCGACCAGCCGCGGCGTGGTCGAGAGGCTGAGTTCGACGTCGGGATGCAGCGCCTGGAAGCGGGTGAGGCGCGCGGCCAGCCAGTTGGCGGCGAACGACGGCGTGGCGCTGATACTGAGCGGGCCGCCGCAGCACTGCTCGCGCACCCGCTCGACCCCGGCGGCGAGCGCATCGAACGCCTGGCGCACGGACGGTAGGAGCGCCTGGCCATGGTCGGTGAGCGCGAGATGCCGGTTGAGGCGGCGGAACAGCGGCACGGCCAGATGCTCCTCCAGCGTCTTGATCTGATGGCTGACCGCGGCCTGGGTCACGAACAGCTCCTCCGCGGCCTTGGTGAAGCTCAGATGCCGCGCCGCAGCCTCGAAGGTGCGCAGCGCGTTCAGGGGCGGGAGACGGGGCGACATGCGGTTGGCTCACATAAGAACACCTAATGCATAAAGTGAGAAAGCATCGTTTGTCGTCAAGCGCAAAATTGCCGATATCTGAACGTCAGAAAGGGGTGCGATCGTCCTGATCGCCTCCCCTGGCGGGAGTACAAGCCATGAATCGGACTTATGATGCAACCGGCCTCGGCACGCTGTTCGCCACGCTCGCCGCCTTCGTCTCGCCGGTGCTCGGGCAGAGTCAGGCGCGGCGCAGGCCCGCCCTTCCCTCCGGCCGGGCCTGGGTCGGCGAGGCGATCGAGACCGTTCGGATCTGGCAGCAACGGGCGCGGCAGCGCACCGAGCTGCGGCGGCTCGACGATCACCTCCTGCGCGACGTCGGGCTCACCCGCGCGCAGATTCTGGCCGAGGCCCAGAAGCCCTTCTGGCGCGCCTGAACCCTGATTCTGGTGGAGATCTGCCATGGCGAGCCATGCCCATCCGGTGCCCGACCACTATTCGGGCAGTCAGTCGGTCGGCAGCGGTCTCGATCCGCGCCCGCCGCAGTTCTGGCGCATTGTCGGTGAGGCGCTGATCTGGGCGGGTGCCAAGGCGCTGCTCTGGCAGCGCCGCATCAGCGAGCGGCGCGAGCTGATGACGCTCGATCACCGCCTGCTCCGCGACATCGGCCTCAGCCGATCGGATGCGATCGCGGAGTGGCGCAAGCCCTTCTGGCGGGCGTGAAGCCCGGAAAGGAGTTGGATCATGTCGAATCGTCTGGATCACGAGTTCCGCAGTCGCGACGCCCTCGGGCGGGACGATCTGCAGGTCTACGCGCGGCGCGCCCGGCAGGCCCGCAGCGAGGTCATCGGCCAGGCGCTCCGGGTAGGAGCCGCCTGGATCGGCCAAGGCGCGCGCGGCCTGGCAACCCGGATCGTGCCGGTCGCCCGTCGCCTCGGCGAGTTGCTGGCCTGCGCGGGCTACGGCGCCGCGAAGCGGTGGCCGGACGCGGGGGGCTGCCGCTGAAGCCCGGCGCGCGGCCGGTTCGGAAACAACTGCAACCAAGATCGGGGGCTCCCGACATCGGCGCGAAACAGCGTGTGGTTAGAACCTCAGCATGACGGCATTCGACTGCCGTCGAGCGATGGGAGTGAAGACGATGGTGAGTGATCGCAACCAGCCAGGCTTCGGGCCCGCATTCTGGGCCGGCATCGCGCTCGCGATCCCGGCGTATGAGGAGAGGGCGCTCCAGCCCTGCTCCGAGGTGCCGCGCCCGCGCGCGCCCCGGCGCGACTGGCTTCGGGGTCTGGTGAGCACGGTCGCGCACCGGTACGCGCGGGCGCGGCAGCGGCGCGCCGCCAAGGAATGGAATGACCACATGCTACGGGACCTCGGACTCACGCGCGCCGAGCTCGGGGCCGAAACACAGGACCCCTTGTGGCGGGCTTGACCCGGGCGGCGGCGTGATCTTCTCTGCGCGTGCACCGTCTGAGGGCGTCCCGAATATGATGCTCCAGCATCTGCGCCGCATGGCGCGCTACAACCGATGGGCCAACGAGCGCCTGTACGCGGCCTGCGCCCAGCTCCCAGGCGAGGAGTATCACAGAGCCCGGCGGGCGTTCTTCGGCTCGATCCACGGCACGCTCAATCACCTGCTGGTGGGCGACCGCCTGTGGCTCGCGCGCATCGAGGGTACGCCCAGCCCGCACCAGCGCCTAGACGAGCAGCCCTGCGCCACGCTGGAGGAGCTGAGATCCGCGCGCGCTGCCGAGGACGCGCGCATGACGACGATGCTGGATGCCACAGACGAGGAGGATCTGCCCCGGGCCGTGCGCTATCGCATGGTGACGCGCCCCGACAGTGTGGCGACGCCACTGCACCTCTGCTGGCTGCACATGTTCAATCACCAGACGCACCATCGTGGCCAGGTGCACGACCAGCTCACGCAGACCGACGTCCCGCCCCCACCGCTCGATCTCATCTACTACATGAGAGAGCACGAGCAACCGCTTTGACCGCATGCCTTCTTTCCGATTGCTCGATCGTCGAGGCCGGCCCTGGCGACCTGGACGCCGTGCGGCGCCTGTTCCGCGCCTATGCCGACTGGCTGGGTGTGGACCTCTGCTTCCAGGGTTTCGAGCGGGAGCTCGCCGACCTACCCGGTGCCTACGCGGCGCCCGATGGCCGGCTCCTGGTCGCGAAGGTCGGCGGCGACGTGGTGGGCTGTGTGGCGCTGCGCCCGCTCGGGCCCGGATTCTGCGAGATGAAGCGCCTCTACGTCGTGCCGGGCTTCGCCGGCGCCGGCATCGGCCGGGCGCTCGCCGCGCGCATCGTCGAGGAGGCGCGCGCGATCGGCTATGCGAAAATGCGCCTCGATACCCTTCCGGCACGCATGCCGGCGGCGCAACACCTTTACGAATCGCTCGGCTTCCGCCCGATTCCGGCCTACTACCACAACCCGCTCGACGGCGTGGTCATGCTGGAGCTGGCGCTCTAATGGGCACTGCCGTCCCGACGCTGCGGTGCGCTGCCCTCCACTCGACCTAACCGTTGCACACGCGGCGGGACCAGAACCGCGTCGATCGCGTGGATCACGCCGTTGTCGGCCTCGATGTTGGGCTCGGTCACGATCGCCTCGCGCAGCAGGGCGCGCGTCGCCTCGTCCTGCGGCTCGTAGCGCGCCGGCGGCTCGTCATGCTCGCCCGCGGCAGGTGCGACGTTCGCTTCGGCCCCATCATCCGGGCGGACCGCGATCGCCGGGGCAGCGACGGCCGCCTCTTCCCGCTGGACCAGCACACGATCGCCGACCCGCGCCACCGTGAGCCCGGTCGGGACGAGCAGCAGGACCTGGCTGGTCCCGTCCAGCGTGAGCTCGTCGCCGGCCACGGTGGTCACGCTCATCCGGGTGCCGGCCACGTCCTGCGGCGTGATCTCCTCGCCGTCGACCACGTGCATCGCGAGAAGGCTGCGCAGCTCCTCGCGGTTCTCCTCGGCCAGGAGCGCGTCCAAGGTACCCTCGGGCAGCCGCAGGAAGGCCTCGTCCGTGGGCGCGAACACGGTGAAGGGCCCCTCGCCCGACATGTCCTCGGTCAGCTCCGCAGCTTCGATCAGCTCGTTGAAGGTCTGAAACTGGCCGGACTTGGCGATCATCTCGGCGATGTCGGCCGCTTGTACCGTGGCGGCGGCGCAGCCGAGCGGCAACGCCAAGGCCACCGCCCGCAACCCGCTGATCCTGCCGTTGGCCATCACGGGATCTCCTCTCGCGCCTGCACGCGTGCACTCTTGTGGCCGCGAACGCGCTCCGGCAGGCCGATGTTCCCCGGGCTCAGACCCCCGCCAGCGCGCCCGCGACCTGCTCGGCGCCTTCGTAGATCATGGAGAGAGCTACCAAGGTGATGATCGCGAGGCCGACGTAGCTCAGCCAGCGGTGCCGCTCCATGATCCGCGCGATATAGGTGGCGGCCACGCCCATCAGCGCGATCGAGAGCACGAGCCCGAAGATCAGCGCGGTCATATGGTCGCGCGCGGCGCCGGCCACCGCGAGCACGTTGTCGAGCGACATCGACACATCCGCGATCGCGATCTGCACCATCGCGGTGCTGGCCTTCTTGGCAGGCGGGCCGACCACGGGAAGCAGCTCGGGATCGTTCAGCACCGGCACCGCGTGCGAGCTGTTCTGCAGCTCCCGCCACATCTTCCAGGCAACCCAGAGCAGCAGCAGGCCGCCTGCGAGCACCAGACCGATGATCGCGAGCAGCTGCACCGCGATCACCGCGAACGCGACGCGGCAGAACATGGCGAGCCCGATGCCGATCATGATCACCCGCCGGCGCTGCTCCGCGGGCAGGCCGCTCGCCGCGAGGCCGACCACGATCGCGTTGTCGCCGGCCAGCACGAGGTCGATCATGACCACCGAGAAGAAGGCGTAGAGTTCGGAGAGCGGAAGCTCCATCAGGGCAGGACCGGCACCATCGTGCTCGTGTTTCCGGCCTGCGGTGCGGCCGGTCGGCGAACAGATAGGTGCTCCGGAGGCTGCGCGCTATCGCCTGGCCCGGCCCGACCCCGCCTGCGACGGTTCGGCGCGCTCACGAGCGCCGAACACGTGGTCCAGGACCAGCGGCTTGAAGCCGGTGGCCGCGATCTCGCCCTCGGGCAAGAGGCCCGCTTCGCTCGAGATCACGAGCGGCCCGTGCGCCGGATCCTCGATCAGGCGGCCGTGCGAGCCCCTCACGAGCTTGGTGTCGTCGAGGGAGATCACGTCCATCAGCGTGCGCATGCCGAGCCTGCGCTTGGCCAGGCGCCAGCCGGCGGCGAGCTTGGGCGCGCGCAAGGCCGGGTCGAAGAACAGCTCGACCGGGTCGTAGCCGGGCTTGCGGTGGATGTCGACCGTGCGGGCGAAGTCGGGCGCGCGGGCATCGTCCAGCCAGTAATAGTAGCTGAACCAGCGATCCGGCCGGGAGATGGCGACCAGCTCGCCCGAGCGCGGATGATCGAGGCCGTACGCCCGCTTGCCCTCCTCGTCCAGCACCTGCTCGACGCCCTCCA
>CAZXYL010000530.1:0-2546 GCA_964644915.1 uncultured Geminicoccaceae bacterium | reverse complement strand
CGCGCTCCTCACATGTAACCGGCGGCGCGCAGCCGCTCGAAGGCGTCCTCGGTCTCGTGGTCCATGGCACGCCCGGCGCGCTCGGCGATGCGCGTGGTCTCGAGCTCCTGGATCACCTCCTCGAGCGTGGCTGCGCTGCTCGCCACGGGGGAGGTGATGTCCTGGTCGCCGAGCGAGCGGTAGCGCCGGCCCTCCTTGGCGAAGTAGAGCTCGATCAGCGGAATGCCCTCGCGCTGGGTGTAGCGCCAGACGTCGATCTCGCTCCAGTGCAGGAGCGGGTGCACGCGCACGTGCGTGCCCGGCGGGAAGCTGGTCATGTACTGGTCCCAGAACTCCGGCGGCTGGTCCTTGAGGTTCCAGGCGTTGTCCTTGCTGCGCGGGCTGAAGTAGCGCTCCTTGGCCCGCGTGCCCTCCTCGTCGCGGCGGATGCCGGCGATCAGGCCCTCGAAGCCATGGCGCGCGAGCGCGCCGTTGAGCCCCGCGGTCTTACGCGCCGCCGAGCGGGCGGCGGGCGGCAGGCTCGGATCGATCTGATCGACCGGCGGGCAGGGCTCGACCAGGAGCTTGAGCCCCCACTCCTGGCTGTAGCGTTCGCGGAAGGCGTACATCTCCGGGAACTTGCGGCCGGTATCGACGTGCAGCACCGGGAAGGGGACGTGGCCGAAGAAGGCCTTGCGGGCGAGCCACAGGACGACGTTGCTGTCCTTGCCCAGCGACCAGAGGAGGGCGAGCTTGTCGAGCTTGGCGAAGGCCTCGCGCAAAATATAGACGCTTTGCGCTTCCAGCGCGTCCAGGTGGTTCATCCCAACAACCTTTTGTTACTACGGTCGTCCTGGCCCGAGGACCATGTGCCAAATCAGTTGACGACCCGTTGACCATAATTTCTCCGCTCCGCGGCGTCGAGCCGCGCGTGACCCCGACGGTATTCCCTCGCGCCCGTGGCGCCACGCCAGGACGATACTTGTCCCGGTACCGGTTCGGCAAGCTCGAGGCCCGCGACTATTTGCGGCACAGGAAGACCGGCCGGCCGCGCTCGCTCGAGCAGATCAGCTCGATGTCGGAAAAGCCGGCGGCGCGCAGGCGGCGACGCTCCACCGTGCCGCTCTCGTGACCCTCGAAGATCACCTCCTCGAAGCGGGCGAGAAACGCCAGCAGTCTCGCCTTGTCCTCGACCCAGTTGAGCAGGCTCAGGGCGAAGACCACGTCGGGGCGGAACGCGGCCAGCGCCTCCTCCCAGTCGGGGTCGCGATCGAAGTCGACGCCGAGCAATGCCGGCTGCACCTCGAAGGCCTCGGCGACCAGCGCGGCCGCACCGAGGATCTCCGGGTCGCGATCGACCGCGAGCGCGGCGGCGGCCCCCTCGTCCTTCAGGGCGAAGATGGAGAGCAGGGCCATGTTGCAGCCCAGCTCGAGCACGCGCCGGCCGCGCCAGCGCGTCGCGAGGCGCAGATACGCCCACCGCTCCGCCCAACTCCGCTCGCCGGGGAGGTGGAGGCCCCCGACCGACAGCCCGTAGTAGGCGATCGCGCGCCCGGGCGAGCTCGCCCCGGCGGCGGCCGCGGTCCGCCACGCTTGCCGCAGCCGGTGGGCTGCCGGCTCGTCGCACACCGCAGGGAGCGCCGGGGCCGCTGCGCGCACCGGGCGCCGCATGAGCACCTTGACCACGCGCAGCACGCGCGGCGGCAGCGCCAGCTGCAGCTGATCGCGCGCAAGGCCCAGGAACGAGCTGTGCACCTGCCGGCGCAGCGGCCCGAGCGCCAGGAAGGCCGCGCCCAGGCAGCCGAGAAAACCGCCGCGGCCGGCCTGATCGAAGTCCACGAGCGAGACACAACCATTGCGGGAAACCATCACATTGTCGGGACGCAGGTCGTTGTGGCTGATGCCACGCCACGCCAGTCGGATTATGATAACGCCCAAATACATCATGACGTGCATTACGTGTCGCAGCCGCATATCCACTTGACTCAAGGGCGTTCCTGGCATGCGTTCCATTACGAGTGTCTGCACGCCGCACGCCTCGGTGAAGTCATAGGGGACCGGTATACCGTCAAGACCAGCACATTCACGTAATACATCAAATTCGTGTTGTAATCCCTTGCCATAAACTGATTTTGACGCTTCGTGCGCCTCTGGATTTTGCTTGATGAAGTTCTCGCCAGATTCGCGATAGTATCGCTTGGTATCGCGGAATCCGTACCGCCATCGACCGAGATGCTGATCAGCAATGTGCGGTGTACCTGTTCTCACATCATTCGCCGTCAAGGTGCTCACATCGTGCTTTTGATTGTCACGTTCGTCAGCTTTCTTGATCGATGCCGTCGACAACTCGGATATCTCCCGCTTTCGTGGACGCTTTCCACCCCGCCGGAGGCGGGGGAGCGGACACCCCCGGCCCTCGACGACGTTCCTGATCAAATATGATGAAGGTCTTGCAATTTCAACTTATACGGGAATATAAGCGATGATCGACAGCCATGAGAGCGCCATGAGCTTGCCGGTGACGGTGATCACCATCAACCTGAACCACGGCCGCGGGCTGCGCGCGA
>CAZXYL010000529.1:0-2355 GCA_964644915.1 uncultured Geminicoccaceae bacterium | reverse complement strand
GGCGCGCCCATGACAAGAGTTGCAGATAATAGGTTTCTTCCAGCAGGACTGGTGGGTGTATGGTCATTTAGACAGCAGCTTGAGGTGCGCAGCTTCAAAGTACTTAGGCTATAGCGAGATCTGGTGCGGGCACAGAAGTGTCCTGACGCCTCGTCGCGCACCCGCTGTTGGAGGGGATGCCCGCGATCACGCGGGCGCCATGGAGGTCCTGGCGACCCTAGAGCCTGGTTCAGGTCGAAACGCCTCGCTTTAAGAGAGTCAGGGCCGGGGGCAGGCCTCGGGCAGATCGGTCGCGCCGTTCGGGGCCTGTGCCGCCTTGGCGTGCTCGAACAGCTCCTGCATGAACGGCACGCATTTGCCGCAGCGCACGCGGCAGCCGAACGCACGATAGATGCAGCCGACCGTGCGCGAGGTCGGCCGGCCGGCGACCTCCTTGCACCGCTGATCACAGAGCGCGTTGCACACGCAGACAATCATGCAGGATCTCGTGCTCGTATCGTGACAGGCCGCTTAGCACGGCGCGCAAACCGGGCACAACGCCGAATTGGTCAAGAACCGCACATTGGATTTAGAACGAATCCAAACTCGGCGACTTCGGCACGACTTGGCGAACCCTATGTGGGGCGTGCGATCTGCTTGGGCAAGTCGCGAGGTTCCTGCCCGGACGGCGCCGCGCCGCACCGGTGGAGCGGCCCCCCGATTGCGGGCTTGAATCTTCGCGCGTTAGCTGCTTCCTAGGCGCGTCCAGCACGGGAGGTGAGGTCATGCGCGGCGATCCGAAGGTGCTCGCGGAGCTGAATGTGGCGCTCAAGGGCGAGCTCACGGCGATCAACCAGTACGTCCTGCACTCGCGCATGCTGAACCACTGGGGTTTCGAGAAGCTCGGCAAGCGCGAGATGGACGAGTCGATGGAGGAGATGGGCCACGCCGACAAGCTGATCCAGCGCATCCTCCTCCTGGACGGCCTGCCCAACCTCCAGGACCTGGGCAAGCTCTACGTCGGCCAGAACATCAAGGAGGTGATCGAGTGCGACCTCCGCCTCGAGCGCGAGGGCATCGAGCATTACCGCAAAGCGATCCGCGTGTGCGAGGAGGCGGGCGACTTCGTCAGCCGGGATCTGTTGATCCACATCCTGCAGGCGGAAGAAGGCCACGAGGACATGCTCGAGACCGACCTCGAGCTGCTCGAGAAGATCGGGATCCAGAACTTCTCGCAGTCGCAGATGTAGCGGGCCGGCGGCATCGACCGCCGAAGAACGAAACACCGGCGGAACCGAGCCGACGGCTTCGCCGTTAGCCGGTAAGCGGCTCGGGGACTCGCTGAGTGTATCAGGATCGGCTTCGGGCCGATCCTTTCGTTTCCACCGGATCAAACGGAGGGCGCGATGGGAGCGATCCTGAAGTTCTTCGGTAGCGTGGTCGGCATCATCTTTCTCATCGGCCTGCTGGTCGTGATCGGCTTGTTGGCCCTGATCTTCTGAGGCCGGCGCCGTAGCGACCAACGGCGTCGCCCCGAGCGCTACACGTCCAGCTCGTCCGCGACCAGCTTGGCGTTGGCCTGGATGAAGGCGAGGCGCAGCTCCGGGCGGCGGCCCATCAGCTGCTCCACCAGCTCGCCGGCCGGCTGTAGCTCGACCTCGCCGCCCGACGCGACCTCGACCCGGAGCAGCGTGCGTGTCTTCGGGTCCATGGTGGTCTCGCGCAGCTGCCGGGGGTCCATCTCACCCAGCCCCTTGAACCGGCTCGTCTCCACCTTCTTGTTCCTGAACCGCTGCCTGACCAGGCGCTCGCGGTCGGCCTCGTCGCGCGCGTAGACCACCTCGCCCCCGGCCGAGAGCCGGAACAGCGGTGGCTGGGCGAGATAAAGGTGGCCGTTCTCAATGAGTTGCCGCATCTCCTTGTAAAAGAACGTCATGAGCAGCGCCGCGATATGCGCGCCGTCGACGTCGGCGTCGGTCATGATGATGACCTTGTCGTAGCGCAGCTCCTCGCCGCGGTACGCCTTGCCGTGACCGCAGCCCAGGGCGGTGACGAGGTCGGCCAGCTCCTTGTTCGCGCGCAGCTTGTCGGAGGTGGCGCTGGCCGCGTTCAGGATCTTGCCGCGCAGGGGCAGGATCGCCTGGGTCTCGCGCGCGCGCGCCTGCTTGGCCGAGCCGCCGGCGGAATCGCCCTCGACCAGAAAAATCTCGGTGCCGCCGCGGCCGTCCGCCGAGCAGTCGGCGAGCTTGCCGGGCAGGCGCAGCTTGCGCGTGGCACTCTTGCGCGCGACGTCCCTGGAGCGCTTGCGCGCGAGCCGCTCCTCAGCGCGCCCGACCACGTGGTCGAGCAGCGCGCGCGCCGTGTCGCGATGGCCGG
>CAZXYL010000528.1:0-4337 GCA_964644915.1 uncultured Geminicoccaceae bacterium | reverse complement strand
GGCACGACTGTCCATGGGCAGGCTCCCGAGGTGAGTGTCGGCGCGCTGATGGTCCCCGGGACGGGCCTCACGGTCAACCTGGGGTGCCGGGTCAGAACCGCTTGCGCCAGTCGGGGCCGGACCACATCGGGAGAAACGCGTCCTCGCGGTAGGGGTGGGCGGCGACGGCGTCCAGGTTGAGGTCGATGCCGCCGAGGCCGGGCAGGTCCGGGACCGGGTAGCGGCCGTTCACCGGGCGCGGGCAGTTCTGGAGCAGGTCGAAGCGCCACTCGACGTCGTACTCGCAGAAGGATTCCTGCATGATGAAGTTGGTGGTGCAGGCGTCGAGCTGGATCGCGGCCGCGGTCGCGACCGGGCCGAAGGGGTTGTGGAAGCTGACCGGGATGTAGGCGGCATCGGCGATCGCCGCGATCTTCTTGGCTTCCAGGAGCCCGCCGACGTGGATGATGTCGGGCTGGAGCACGGCGACCTCGTTGCCCTGGAGCAGGCCCTGCAGGTGGTACCTGCTGTAGCAGCGCTCGCCGGTGGCGAGGCGCATCGGGATCGAGCGGCCGATCTTGGCGAGCGCGCCCACGTTCTCGGGGTCGGTCGGCTCCTCGAGCCAGTAGATGTCGAAGGGGGCGAGCGCACGCGCGACGTCGATCGCGGAGCCGACCGAGAAGCGGCCGTGGCAGTCGATCAGGAGCTCCATGTCGGGGCCGATGGCGTCGCGCACCGCCTCGATGAGCGCGGCGGCGCGGCGGATCTCGCGCCGGTCCGGGTCGCGGCCGCACTCGAACGGGTCGAGCTTGAGGCCGCGGTAGCCGCGCCCGGCGACGGCGCGGGCGGCGCGGGCGATCTCGTCGACGCTGGCGGCAGCGCCGTACCAGGCATTCGCGTAGGCCGCGAGGTCGTCGTGGACGCGGCCGCCCAGGAGCTCGTAGACCGGCACGCCCAGCGCCTTGCCCTTGATGTCCCAAAGGGCCATCTCGAGCGCGCCGATGGCGCTGTTCACGACCGGGCCGCCACGGGCGAACTCGTTGCGGAACATGTCCTGCCACAGGCGCTCGATGGCAAAGGCGGGGCTGCCGACGAGCCAGCGGTTCGCGAGGTGGTGGATCGCGGCCTCGACCGCGCGTGGCTGCCACTCCAGCGAACCCTCGCCGATGCCGTGCAGACCCTCGTCGGTGGTGACCTTGACGAAGACGAAGGTGCTCCAGCGCCGGCTGCAGAGCCAGGTCTCGACCCCGCTCACCCGGCACTCGCGTGATGCGGCCTGCGTGCCCGACATATCTCCGGCCTCCCCTCGACGCCCGTCCATGCTGATGCTAATATTATGCTATCAGGAAGCGGGGGATGGCAATGGCCACAGTTCTGGTGCGCGATCTGGATCCCGAGGTGGTGGCGCGGCTCAAGGCGCGGGCGGAGGAGCGCGGCCGCTCGCTGCAGAAGGAGCTGAAGGCGATCCTCGAGGAGGCGGCGGCGAAGCCGACCTGGGAGGAGGCGCGTCGGGAGATCGAGCGCGTGCGGCAGCGGTTCGCCGGGCGCACCTTCTCCGACAGCACGGAGCTGGTGCGCGAGGATCGGGATCGTTGACCACGTTCGTGGTCGACGCGAGCGTGGCGTGCAAGTGGTACCTCGACGAGCGGTGGTCGGAAGCGGCAAGGCGGCTGCTCAGGGACGACGTCCTGCTGGCGGTGCCGCGCTTCTTCCTGATCGAGACCTGCAATGCGATGGCCAAGCGCCAGCGGCGGCGCGAGATCACGAGCGACGACGTCCGGGCGATCGCGGACAGCCTGGAGCGCCTGCCGCTGAACCTGTGGCCGGACGGCATCTTGCTGCGAGAAGCGCTCGACCTGGCGCTCCTGCAGCGGCTCTCCGTCTACGACGGCCTGTATCTGGCGCTGGCCGAGCGGATCGGCGGCCGCCTGGTGACGGCGGACGAGCGGCTGGTCAGGGGCGTGGCCGGTACTGCTCTGGCAGCGCGGGTGCTCCCGGTCGGCGCGCTGGAGCCGCCGCCGTAGCCCGCTGCGGGTCGGACCGGCGGGCGCGGGCGGGGCCCAGGACCTGCCGGCAGAGCGCCACGACGTCACCCTGGTCGAGGAACAGCGAGCGCGGGAGGCTCTGGAGGTGCTGCCGGCGCCGGGCGTACTCCTGCGGGTCGAGGGTGGCGAGGAAGGACGTGATCGCCTCGTCGTAGGGCGGCTCGAAGGTCCAGCCGAGACCGTGCGCCTCGATCTTGTCGCCGGTGGCGGTGCCACGCGCCGCGAGCGCCAGCGCGCCGAAATGGCCGCCCTCGTAGAGCCGGTTCGGCAGCAGCCAGAGCGAGTTCGAGCCTTGGTCGAGGAAGTCGAACGCCCAGGCGAAGTGGACCCGGCCGTAGATCGCCGGCAGATCGTCGGGATTGCGGTACTCGCCCTCGTAGACGATGTTGGGGTGCGGGGCGATCGCCGCGAGGAAGGGCTCGAGCCCGGTCTCGGTCGGGAAGCCGCGGACGTAGATCAAGGCCTCATGTTCCAGCGCCCCGGCGATGCGGCAGACCAGCCGCAGGCTCTCGGGGCAGCGCAAGTTCCCGAGCCAGCCGATCACCCAGGACCCGATCGGCGGCGCCTCGACGTGCGCGCGGGCGGCGTCCTCGTCCAGCCCGAAGATCTTGTTCTCGAGCAGGAACCAGGGGCCGCGGTAGCGCTGCACCGGATGGAAGTAGCGGTTCATGAAGGCGGGCGAGCTCACGACCAGGAGCTGTGACCAGGAGAGGATGCGCCGCTCGGCGAGGCGGAACAGGCGGGAGAGGAGCCCGCGGCCCGTGAACACGCGCTGGACGTCCAGGACCTCGTAGACCACGGGCGCGCGGCTCCTGACCAGGGCGCGGGCGAGAAGCGCGAGCGCGCAGTTGTCGATGTTGCGCGCGTAGAAGAAGTCGGCGGTGCGCAGCCGGTCGCGGTGGCGCCAGAGGATCGGCAGGGCCCGCAGCAGCTTGAGCAGCCGCAGCAGGTAGAAGCGGTCGACGGTGGTCCCGAGGTGCACGTTCGGCCACTCGGGCACGTAGGCGCGGTTGAACTTGTCGCGCCGATAGGTAAAGCCCAAGACCTCGACGCCGCTGCGCTGAAAGGACCTGATGCGCTTGATCAGCGTGATCTCGGTGCAGTCGTGCCCGAAGAAGGCGACCCTGGCGCGCACGCGGTTCCCTCCGGCCGGTTTATGCCGAAGGGAACGTCGGAGTGCCGCCGCCGGTTCAATGGGGTGCCTCGCCCGAAGGTGCTGTGCCCTCGCTCTGCGGCTCGCCCAAATCCCAGAAGAGGCCGGTCATGATCAGGAGACCCTCGCGCAGGACGAAGGGGAGAGCGTGCTCGTTCGGCGCGTGCTGCCGGCAGCCGCGATGCGAGTGGGGGACCCAGATCGTCGGCAGGCCCAGGACGTCGGCGAAGCAGTCGTTCGGCAGCGAGCCGCCGGCGTTCGGGAGAACGACGGGGCCGTGGCCGGTGGTGCGCTGGATCGAGCGGGCGGCGAACCTGACCCAACGGTGCTCGGGGTCGGTGCGGGTCGCGCGGAAGACGGCCTGATCCGAGGCCCGCACCTCCACCTGCCCGAGGCCGGCGGCGGCGAGCCGCCTGCGGATCGCGGGCAGGAACCGGTCGGGGTCGGTGTCGACCGTGTAGCGGATCTGACAGTGCACGCTCGCCCGCGGCGGCACGGCGTTGACCGGGTTCTCGGGGTTGCCGCAGCTCCAGGCCAGCACCTCGAAGCTGCTCCAGCCGAACAGCCGCTCGGCCGGCGTGAGCCCGGGCTCGCCCCACCCGGCGTCGATCGCGGGCTCGCCCGCCTGCGAGGTGAGGTCGATCGCCGCAAGCGCCCGCCTGACCACAGCCGGGATGTGCCTGGGCCTGAGCTCCGGAATCAGGATCCGGCCGCGTTCGGAGACGATCTGCGCGATGGCGTGCGCGAGCACGATCGCCGGATTGGCCAACAGGCCGCCCCAGTTGCCCGAATGGTGCGCGGAGTCGCGCAGCTCGACGACGAGCTCGAAGTTCAAAGCGCCCCGCGAGCCCAGGAAGAGCGTCGGCCGGTCGCCGAACAGCCGCGGCCCGTCGGAGGCGAGGAGCAGATCCGCGGCGAGCCGCTCCTGGTGGCGCTCGCAGATCTCGCGCAGGCCGGGCGAGCCCACCTCCTCGGCGGTCTCGATCAGGAATTTGCAGTTGAAGCCGAGGCGGCCGCGCGCGGCGATCACGGCGCCGAGTGCCGCGAGGTTGATCGCGTGCTGGCCCTTGTTGTCGGCGACCCCGCGGCCGTAGATCCGGCCCTCGCGCTCGCAGAGCTCCCAGGGCGAGAGCCCGTCGGCCCACGCCTCCTCGAGGCCG
>CAZXYL010000527.1:0-1885 GCA_964644915.1 uncultured Geminicoccaceae bacterium | reverse complement strand
CGGCCGTCGAACTCGCCGTAGAAGACGCGCTCCCAGGTGCCGAGATCGAGGCGGCCCCCGGTGACCGCGATCACCACCTGCTGGCCCATGAGCTGGCGCTTGATGTGCGCGTCGGCGTTGTCCTCGCCGGTGCGGTTGTGCCGGTACTGGGAGGTCGGGGCGTGCGGCGCGATGCGCTCGAGGAAGGCCTCGTAGTCCTCGTGCAGGCCGGGCTCGTCGTCGTTGATGAAGACCGACGCGGTGATGTGCATGGGCGTCACCAGCGCGAGCCCCTCTCTGATCCCGCTCTCCGCCAATGCGGCCTCCACCTCGCGCGTGATGTTGATGAAGGCCCGACGCCGCGGCACCTCCATGAACAGCTCCTTGCGATAGCTCTCCACTTCACCTCCTCCCCGCTTCATCCTTCTGATTATTGGCAGACCCGGCCGGAAGGCGACAGTCACTTCCGACGACTCCAGCGTCCATCCATCAGATTGATGGTCCATCATCTAGCCTCAGTCGCGTTCTGGTCATCCTGATCTTGTGCACTGCCGTTGTGGATCATGCCGATGTCGAATCGAACATAAAGGGAACATACAGAGTACGCGCGGCTCTGACGCATGCTGCATTGCAGCAACCGGTGCGGATCGGGTGGGGAGGATCGCCCGAAAGCGGGCGGGACGCTCAGGTGGCGATCAGCTCGGACTCGACCGCCTCGATCTCGAAGGCCGCGGCCAGGAGCGCCTGGGTGTAGGGGTGCTGCGGACGCTCGAAGATGCGTTCCGCCTCCCCCTGCTCGACCACCTGGCCGTCGCGCATCACGATGACGTGGTCGCTGAGCGCGCGCACGACGCGCAGATCATGGCTGATGAACAAATAGGCGAGGCCGTGCCGGGCCTGCAGCTCGCGCAACAGATCGACGATCTGCGCCTGGACCGACATATCCAAGGCCGAGGTCGGCTCGTCCAGGACCACGAAGCGCGGCTCGAGGACGATCGCGCGCGCGATGCTGATGCGCTGGCGCTGGCCGCCGGAGAACTCGTGCGGGTAGCGGTCCCGGCTCTCCGGGTCGAGGCCGACCTCCTGGAGCACCTTCGAGACCAGGGCGCGCCGCTCGTTACGGCCGTTGCCGACGCGGTGCAGCTGCAGCCCCTCCTCGATGATCTGGCCGACCGACATGCGCGGCGACAGGCTCGAGAACGGGTCCTGGAAGACGATCTGCATCTGGCGCCGCAGCGGCCGCAGCCGGCGCGTCGACCAGCCCTGGATGTCCTGGCCCTGGAAGCGGATCGCGCCCTCGCTCCGGAGCAGGCGCAGGAGGGCCAGGCCCAGCGTGGTCTTGCCCGAGCCGCTCTCGCCGACCACGCCCACGGTCTGGCCGCGGCGCACCTGCAGGTCGACGCCGTCGACCGCCTTGATGTAGCCGACCGTGCGCTTGAGGAGCCCGCGCTGGATGGGGAAGTGCACCTTGACGTCGTCGCCCGCCATGATCACCGGCGCGCTCGGGTCGCGCCCCGAAGGCCGGCCCTTGGGCTCGGCCGCCAGGAGGTGGCGCGTGTAGGGGTGCTGCGGGCGCTCGAACACCTCGCGCACCGGGCCGCTCTCGACGATCTCGCCGTTGGTCATGATGCAGACGCGATCGGCGACCTTGCGCACGATGGTCAGATCGTGGGTGATCATCAGCATGGCCATGCCGAGGCGCTGCTGCAGGTCGCGCAGCAGGGTGAGGATCTGCGCCTGGATCGTGACGTCGAGCGCGGTGGTGGGCTCGTCGGCGATCAGGAGGTCGGGCTCGTTGGCGAGCGCCATCGCGATCATGACCCGCTGGCGCTGGCCGCCCGAGAGCTGGTGCGGGAAGGAGTCGAGCCGGCTCTCGGCGTCCTGCAGGCGCACGAGGTGGAGCAGC
>CAZXYL010000526.1:0-13208 GCA_964644915.1 uncultured Geminicoccaceae bacterium | reverse complement strand
TGCATGAAGTCGGCGATGCGCAGCGCCTGAACGAGGCTCTCACGCTCGCCCGCGACCTTCACCAGCGCCAGCTCGCGCTCGACGTGCGGCCCCTCGATCGTGAGATCGGAGACCTTGTGCACCGGCACGAGCTTGTCGAGCAGCGCCTTGATCTGCTCGATCACGAGCGGCGGGCCGCTGGTCACGATGTTGATGCGCGAAAGGTTGTTCGCCCGGTCGACCTCGGCCACGGTCAGGCTGTCGATGTTGTAGCCGCGGCCGGAGAACAGGCCGATCACGCGCGCCAGCACGCCCGGCTCGTTGTCGACCAGCACCGCGATCGTGTGCCGCCGCTCCGGATCACTCATCCGTCTTGGTCCTGAAGGCGCGCGAACCTGACCACCCCGGGTGCCCGACCCCTGGGCCGGCGGTTCGAACCGGGACTCAAACCAGGACCATACCCTTCTCCGAGCCCTCGACGGGCGTGCCGTCCTCTTCGGGGCTGAGCTTGATCTCGTTGTGCGCCGCCCCGCCCGGGATCATGGGATAGACGTTCTCGGCGCGGTCGACCACGATGTCGGCGATCACCGGCCGGTCGACCCTGATCATCTCCTTGATCACGTCGTCGACCTCGCCCGCCGCCTCGGCCCTCAGCCCCACGGCGCCGAACGCCTCGGCCAGCTTCACGAAGTCCGGCAAGCTGTCCATGTAGCTCTCGGAGTACCGGTTGCCGTGGAAGAACTCCTGCCACTGCCGGACCATGCCCATATAGCTGTTGTTGAGGATGAACGACTTGACCGGCAGCCGGTACTGCACGCAGGTCGACATCTCCTGCATGTTCATGACCCACGAGGCCTCGCCCGCGATGTCGACGACGAGCGCGTCGGGATGCGCGATCTGCACGCCCATGGCGGCCGGAAAGCCGTAGCCCATCGTGCCGAGGCCGCCCGAGGTCATCCAGTGGCGCGGTCGATCGAACCTGTAGAACTGGGCCGCCCACATCTGGTGCTGGCCGACCTCGGTCGTGATATAGGTCTCGCGATCCCTGGTCAGCTCGTACAGGCGCTGGATGGCGTATTGCGGCTTGATCACCTTGCCGTTCTGCCGGTAGCGCAGGGAATCCCTCGCCTGCCATTCGCGGATCTGCGCCCACCAGGGCTCGAGTTTGGCCGGGTCGGCCTCGAGGCCGCGCGCGCGCCAGCAGTTCAGGATCGCCTCGGCGACGCGCCCGGCATCGCCGATCACGGCGAGGTCCACCGGCACGTTCTTGTTGATCGAGGACGGGTCGATGTCGATATGGATCTTCTTGGAGCCGGGCGAGAAGCTGTCGAGCCGGCCGGTCACCCGGTCGTCGAAGCGGGAGCCGATCGCGATCATGAGATCGCAGCCGTGCATGGCGAGGTTGGCCTCGTAGGTCCCGTGCATGCCGAGCATGCCGAGATACTGCGGGTCCGAGGCCGGATAGGCGCCGAGGCCCATCAGCGTGAGGGTCACGGGGAAGCCGGTCGCGCGCACCAGTTCGGTCACGAACTCGACGGCAAGCGGCCCGGAGTTGATCACGCCGCCGCCGACGTAGAAGACCGGCCGGCTCGCCTCGGCCATGAGGTCCACCGCCCGCTCGATCGCATCGGGCTGGGGGTCGATCCGCGGGTTGTAGGTCCGGTGCCGGACCTGGTCCTTTTCCACGTACGGCGCCTGGCCCATGAGGATGTCCTTGGGCAGGTCGACCACGACCGGCCCCGGCCGGCCGCTCCGGGCGACGTGGAACGCCTCGTGGACGACCCGGGCGAGGTCGCCCGGCTGCTTGACCAGGTAGTTGTGCTTGGTGCAGGGCCGGGTGATGCCGACCGTGTCCGCCTCCTGGAAGGCGTCGTTGCCGATCATGTGCGTCGGCACCTGGCCGGTGAGGCACACGACCGGCACGCTGTCCATGAGGGCGTCGGTGAGCCCGGTCACGGTGTTGGTGGCGCCGGGCCCCGAGGTGACGAGGACGACGCCGACCTTGCCGGTGCTGCGCGCGTAGCCTTCGGCCGCGTGCACCGCGCCCTGCTCGTGCCGGACCAGGATGTGGCGGATCGAATTCTGCTTGAAGATCGCATCATAGATGGGCAGGACGGCGCCACCCGGATACCCGAAGACCACGTCTACGCCCTGCTCGACCAGCGCCCGGAGGACGACCTCGGAGCCGGTCATCGTCTGGGTCTGGGTCTGAGCCGGGGCGGTGACGGTGGTATCCGACATGGATGGAGCTCCTGAACGGGGCCTCTCGGCGACAAACGTGATTCCGACAGCGGGGCATGTGCCCCCGCTCGGTCTCACTTACTTACTGTCCAGCGCGATTGATGCAACGCACACTATGAGCACAGCTCCGGCCGGTCAACAAGAGGTGCCGCAGATGTTCCGGGTCGGGTGTGCCCTGCGCATCGTCCCCGAAGGCGTGGATCGGCTGCAGTTCGGGCAGCTGGTGGCGCAGGAACGTGAGCTGCCGCTTGGCGTAGCGCCGGGTCTGGACGATGGCGCGCTCGAGGGCGGTGGCGAGATCCATCCGGCCTTCGAGATGCGCGCGCAGCTCGGGAATGCCCACGGCCTTCATGAGGGGCAGCTCCGGCGGCAAGCGCGCACGCTGCAGCGCGGCGAGCTCGTCCAGCGCGCCGGTCGCCACCATCCGGTGCAGACGCTCGGCGATGCGCGCGTAGAGCGCCGCCCGGGGCGGCAGCAGCGTGAAGCCGAGCTGCGGTTGCGGCAGCCCGATGCGTCGGCGTGGCAGGGCCTGCCAGGCGGCGAGGGAGCGGCCGGTGGCGACCACGACCTCGTGCGCGCGCATCAGGCGCTGGGCATCGCGCGGCTGCAGCCGGGCGGCCATGGCGGGGTCGAGCTCCGCGAGCCCGGCGTGGAAGGCCGGCGCGCCGAGGCGAGCGAACAGCGCCCGCGTGGCAGCGCGCACCTCGCCCGGCACGTCCGGCACGGGAGCGAGACCATGCAGCAGGGCGTGCAGATAGAGGCCGGTGCCGCCGACCACGATCGCGACCTGCCCCTGCGCCTGCGCCTGGCCGATAGCGGCTTCGGCGAGGTCCAGCCAGCGCCCGACCGAAGCCGGCTCCGCGCCCGAGAGCACGCCGAAGAGGCGATGCGGCACGCGCGCTTCCTCCGCCGGGCTCGGGCGGGCGGAGAGAATGCGCAGCTCACGATAGAGCTGGATGCTGTCGGCGTTGATCACCACGCCCGGGAGCGCTTCGGCGAGCCGCAGGGCGAACACCGACTTGCCGCTCGCGGTCGGGCCGCCGATGACGATCAGGCCGGCCACAGCGAATGCGCCTGCGGGCGGGTCGGAGGCTGAGACGGGCGATGGCCCACGTGCTGTGCGTGATCGCCGACCCGCAGGGTGAGCCGCTGCCCGCGGCGGTGGCGCTCGAGATCGGGCGCGCGCTCGGCGTTCCGTCCCGCTCGCTCGCCGAGGCGGAGGCCTGCGAGTTCGCGCCGATCGTCGCCGCGCCCGACGAGGCCCGCCGGCGCGCCCGGGAGATCGTGGGCGACCTGCCGTTGGACGTCGCGCTCGTGCCGGCGCGCGATCGTCTCAAGCGCCTGCTGGTGAGCGACATGGATTCGACCATCATCACGGTCGAGTGCATCGACGAAATCGCCGACCGCATTGGCTGCAAGGCGGAGGTGGCGGCGATCACGCGGCAGGCGATGAACGGCGAACTCGAGTTCCATGCTGCGCTCGCGGCGCGGGTCGCGCTGCTCGCGGGCCTGCCGGCAAGCGTCCTGGACGAGGTCTATCGGGAGCGGGTGCGCCTGATGCCAGGGGCCACGACGCTGGTTCGGACCATGCGCCGGCACGGTGCGGTCACGGCGCTGGTCTCGGGCGGCTTTCTGCCGATCGTGGCGCGGGTCGCAACGGATGTCGGCTTCCAAATGGCGGAGGCGAACGAGCTGGAGGTGCGGGACGGCCGGCTCACCGGGCGCCTGCTCGAGCCGGTGCGGGACGCTGCGACCAAGCTCGGCACGCTCGAGCGGCTGACCCGCGAGCTTGGCCTGCGCCGGGAACAGACGCTGGCGCTCGGCGATGGCGCCAACGACGCGCCGATGCTGCGGGCCGCGGGCCTGGGCGTCGCCTTCCGGGCACATCCCCGCGTCAAGCCGGCGGCAGACGTGGCGATCGATCACGGCGATCTGACCGCCCTGCTCTATCTCCAGGGCATCCCGAAGCAGGCGTTCCTCGGCTGAGCGCCGCCGCGTCGGGGGCGCTCAGCCCTGGCCGAAGCGCAAGGCGACGAAGCGCAGGTCGCCCTGACGGTCGATCAGGAGCAGCACCGATTTCTTGTCCTGCTGCTGGGCCTGGTTGACCTTCGCCATGACCTCGGGCGGCGAGTGCACCTCCTCCTGCCCGACCTCGACGATGACGTCGCCCGGGCGCAGGTTCTCCTGGCCCGCAGTGCCGCCTTCGGCCACCTCCACGATCACGACGCCCTTGACGGCGTCGCCGAGCTCGAACCGCTGGCGCAGCTCGTCGGTGATGGAGGCCACGGTCACACCGAGCGGCTCGACCTGGGCCGTGCTCGGCATATCGGCCTCTTCCTGGGTCAGCGCCGCGAGCTCCTCCTCCTCCGGCAACTCGCCCAGCGTGACCCCGACCTCGAGCCGCTCGCCGCGCCGCCAGACGTCCACCTCGACCTCCTTCCCGATCGGGGTCTCGGCGACGATCCGCGGCAGGCCACGCATGCGGTCGATCTTCTTGCCGTCGAACTCCAGGATCACGTCGCCCGGCTGGATCTCGGCGACCTCGGCCGGGCCGCCGGGCGTCACGCTCGCCACCAGAGCGCCCGCGGTCTCGCCCAGGCCCAGGCTCTCGGCGATCTCGTCGGTCACCGACTGGATGCGCACGCCGAGCCAGCCGCGCGCGACGCGGCCGCTCTGCTTGAGCGATTCGATCACCGGCAACGCGAGGTTGGACGGGATCGCGAACCCGATGCCGACGTTGCCCCCGCTCGGGGAGAAGATGGCGGTGTTGATCCCGATCACCTCGCCCTCGAGGTTGAAGCTCGGGCCGCCCGAATTGCCGCGGTTGATCGGCGCATCGACCTGCAAAAAGTCGTCGTAGGGGCCGGCGCGGATGTCGCGCGAGCGGGCCGAGACGATGCCCGCGGTGACGCTGCTGCCGAGGCCGAACGGGTTGCCGATCGCGATCACCCAGTCGCCGACGCGCACGTTGTCGCTGTCGGCGAAGGTGACCGCCGGGAACGGGCCGTTGCCCTTGATCCTGAGCAGTGCCAGGTCGGTCTTGGGATCGCGCCCGACCAGCTCGGCCTCGTAGCTCGTCTCGTCGTTGAAGACGACCGCGATCTGCTCCGCTTCGGCGATCACGTGGTTGTTGGTCACCACGTAGCCCTCGGGATCGACCACGAAGCCCGAGCCCAAGGACGAGGTGCGGCGCGGCAGATCCTCTGGCGCGCGCTCGCGATCAAAGAATTCGCGGAAGAAGTCCTCGAACGGCGAGCCCGGCGGGGGCTGCGGAAAGGGGAAGCTCTGACCGCCCCGGACCGATTTGGTGGTCGAGATGTTGACCACGGCCGGCGCGATGCGCTCGACGATATCGGCGAAGCTGTTCGGCGGCGGCGCAGCGCTCGCGGTCTGCGATCCGATGGCGAGCCAAAAGGCGCACACCAGCCAGACCAATGCGCGACAACGCTGCCGGCAGGCAGCCCACGGGTACAGCCCGGGCGGGTCTGCCGAAGCGAGGGCCCTCATGCGACTCATGTACACTTCTCCGCCTGATGTGCCGCCGCTAAACCCAGGGTTGTGCCGCCCCCGCCCGCGGGACGCTTGTTTTGACCATCAGCTTGGCACGCCTCGTCCGGAAGTCAATGGCGCGCACGCGTTCGTGCCCCACAACTCCGTGTGATTCCTAGCCCCTCAGCATCCACACGAGAAAGACGCCGAACGCCGCGGCGAACAGGCCGCCCGCACGCAGCTGGGGATTGGCGAGGCCAAGCGCCATAGCGGCGGCCCGCTTCATGCCGTCGGGCGCGACCGCCCAGAGCAGCCCTTCGAGCACCAGCACCAGGGCGAAGGCTGTCGCGAGATCGATCATGACGCTGTCGTTACAGCCCCTGCCCCGGCGCTCGGCTTCTCGCTTCTCAATCGATCGCGGTCGTCCCGCCGACGCCGCCCGGCTGGGTCAGAATGGTCGCGGTGTCGGGGACCGGGACATCGTCCGCGGGCTGGTCGGCGCTGGCGCGCTGGGCGTCCCCCGCCACCGGCGCCTGCGCCTCCCGAACCTCCGGCAGGCCGTTGCCGAAGTAGCGGAAGAACTCGCCGTCCGGCGACAGCACGAAGCTGGTGCTCTCGTCCCCCAGCGCTTCCCGATAGGCCTCCATCGAGCGGTAGAAGGTGAAGAACTCGATGTCCCGACCGAACGCCTCCGCGAAAATGCGCACGGCATCGGCGTCACCCTGGCCGCGGGTGATCTGCGCCTCCCGCTGCGCCTCCGCGATGATGACGACGCGCTCGCGATCGGCGCGCGCCCGGATCCGCTGACCGAGCTCGGCACCCTGCGCCCGCAGCTCCTTGGCTTCCCGCTCGCGCTCGGTCTGCATGCGCCGGTAGATCGCCTGGCTGTTCTCGGCCGGCAGATCGGCCCGCTTGAGACGCACATCCACGATCTCGATCCCGAACTGCCTGGCCTCGGAATTGGCCTGATCGCGAATGCGGTTCATGAGCAGCGCGCGGTCCGCCGACAGCACGGTGAAGAGCGGCACCTCGCCCAGCGACTTACGCATCGAGGCATCCAGGATCGTGTTGATCCGGCTGCGCAGGACCGCCTCGTTGCCGACGGTCTGGTAGAACAGCAGCGGATTGGTGATCCGATAGCGGGCGAAGGAATCCACCACGAGCCGCTTCTGGTCACCCAGAATGACCTCCTGGGATTCGGCGTCGAAGTCGAGCACGCGCCGGTCCACGTAGACGGCGTTCTGGACGAACGGCAGCTTGACGTGAAGGCCCGGCTCCTGCACCACCCGCTTCGGGTTGCCGAACTGGAGCACCAGCGCCTGCTGCGTCTGGTGCACGGTGAACAGCGCGCTCAGGGCCAGGACGACCAGGACGGCGGCGAGAGCGCCGAGCGCGATCAGGATGTTCCGGTTCACGGCTTATCTCCCTCGATCTCGCCCTCAGCAGCCAGCGCCGGCCGTTCCCGCGCGCGCCGCTCCAGCTCGGGCAGCGGCAGGTAGGGCACGACGCCCGAGCCGCTCGCGGCACCGTCGATCAACACCTTGTTCATGCCGCGCAGCACATCTTCCATGGTCTCCAGGTAGATGCGCCTGGCCGTGACTTCGCGCGCGTTGGCGTACTCGTCGTAGACCGAGACGAACCGCTGGGCGTCGCCGTCGGCCCGCGCCACCACCTCCTGGCGGTAGGCGTGGGCCTCCTGCAGGAGCCGCTCGGCGTCGCCGCGCGCCCGAGGCAGGATGTCGTTGGCGTACGTCTCGGCCTCGTTCTGCGCCCGCTCGCGGTCCGCCTGCGCCCGCTGCACGTCGCGGAAGGCGTCGATCACCTCGCCCGGCGGATCGACCTTCTGCAGCTGCACCTGGGTGATCAGGATGCCGGCGCCATAGGTGTCGAGGATGCTCTGCACCAGTTCGCGCCCGCCGATCTCGATCGCCCCACGGGCTTCGGTGGTCGCTTCGGCGATGGGCGTGTTGCCGATGATCTCGCGCATCACGCTTTCCGCCACCGATTTGACCGTCGATTCCGGATCACGAATGTTGAACAGGAACTGACCGGCATCCTTGATCTGCCAGAGCAGCACGAAATTGATGTCGACGATGTTCTCGTCCCCGGTCAGCATCAGGCTCTCGGTCGGCACTTCCCGGAGCGCCCCGCCGCGGCCCGCCTCGGCCGCTGACCGGAAGCCCACCTCGACGCGGTTGACGCGCGTGACCTTGGGCGTGAAGGCCGTCTCAACCGGCGAAGGAACGTGCCAGTTCAAGCCCGGCTGCGTGGTCTTGATCCACTCGCCGAAGCGGAGCACCACCCCCTGCTCGTCCGGCTGCACGCGGTAGAAGCCGCTCGCCAGCCAGACCACGATCAAAATCAGCGGGACGATGATCAGCGCGCGCCGGTTCCCGCCCGGACCGAAACCGCCGCCACCGCCGCCGCCCGGGAAGATCTTTCTGACCTTCTCCTGGCTGCGCCTGAGCAGCTCCTCGAGATCCGGCGGCTGCTGGCCGCCACTGCCCCCGGGACGTCCGCCCCAGGGCCCCTGACCGCTGCCACCTTGCCAGCCGCCACCTTGGTTGTTCCACGGCATGGGTCGCCTACCTTTCCTCGGTGCCACAGCCTTCGCCGAAAGGCTTTGCCCCGGCCAAGCCCTTCATTGTATCAGCTTCATCCGGTTGTCGGCACCGGCGAACGAAGCAAAATGTTCCGAACCCGCGGCGCCGCGATTTAGCCGAGTATATCGTTCGGTCAGCATGAGTATTCAACCATGGGACAGGTGACCAGAGATCAGGTCGAGCAGGCTCTCGCCCGTGTGATCGATCCGAGCCGCGGCCGGGACGTGATGGCGCTCGGCATCGTCTCGGGGATCGTGGTCAAGGGCGGCAACGTCGGGTTCGCCCTCGAGGTCGATCCGGCCGAGGCCGAAGCGAAGGAGCCGCTGCGCGCCGCCTGCGAGCGCGCGGTCATGGATCTGCCGGAGGTCACGTCGGTGACCGCAGTCCTCACGGCCGAGCGCCCGGCGGGCGCCGTCGCCGGGCGGGCGCCGCAGAGCCCCATGGCGCGGCCTGCGCCGCCCCGCGGCGCGATGCCGGCGCGTGGCGAGCCCGGCGCGGGCGCCAAACCCGGCCTGCCGGGGATCCGCTCGATCATCGCGGTGGCCTCGGGCAAGGGCGGCGTCGGCAAGTCCACCACCTCGGCCAACCTGGCGCTGGCGCTGGCGCGGCAGGGACAGCGGGTCGGCCTGCTCGACGCCGACATCTACGGTCCATCGCAGCCGCGCATGTTCGGCATCACCGGCAAGCCGCGCAGCCCGGACGGCAAGAAGCTCCTGCCGATGGAGAACTACGGCGTGCGCGTGATGTCCATGGGCTTCCTGGTCGACGAGGACGCGCCCATGATCTGGCGCGGGCCGATGGTGCAGAGCGCGATCCAGCAGATGCTCACGGACGTCGAATGGGGCGAGCTCGACGTGCTCGTGGTCGATCTGCCGCCCGGCACGGGCGACGCCCAGCTCACCATGGCCCAGCGCGTGCCGCTCGCGGGCGCGGTGATCGTGTCGACGCCCCAGGACATCGCCCTGCTCGACGCGCGCAAGGCGGTCAACATGTTCCGCAAGGTGGACGTGCCGATCCTGGGCGTGGTCGAGAACATGAGCTATTTCGTCTGCCCGCACTGCGGTGGCCGCTCGGAGATCTTCAGCCACGGCGGCGCCCGCAGGACGGCGGACAGCTTCGGCGTCGATTTCCTGGGCGAGATCCCGCTCGATCTGGTGATCCGCGAGGAGACGGATGCCGGCCGGCCGCCGGTGGTCTCGCAGCCCGACGGCCCGCAGGCCAGGGCGTATCTCGAGGTCGCGCGCATCGTGATCGAGAAGCTGGCGCTCTCGGCCGAGCAGGTCCGGCCCTTCCCAGAGATCGTGTTCGAGAACTGAAGCCGGGGCGCGCTCGAGACCGCGCAGCGCAAGAATCGGGTTGGCGCGCCGGCAGCCGCCGGCCAACGTGGCAGGGAATGCCACGGAGGGAATGACGATGGCGACCAACCTGGCCCTGATCGACGAGCAGCCGCTGCCGCGCAGCCTGCCCTACAACGCGCGCATCGCGGCGGCAATCGCGCACATCGCGGAGCACTATCAGGAGCAGCCGTCGCTCGAAACCATGGCCGCCGCGGCCGGGCTCTCGCCGTTCCACTTCCAGCGCATCTTCAAGCGCTGGGCCGGCATCAGCCCGAAGCGTTTCCTGCAGTACGTCACGCTCGCGCACGCCAAGCGCCTGCTCGCGGGCGATGCCAGCGTGCTCGATGCGGCGCTGGATGCGGGACTCTCCGGCCCGTCGCGCCTGCACGACCTGTTCGTCGCCTGCGATGCGATCACACCCGGCGAGTTCAAAGCGTTGGGCGCGCGGCTGGTGATCCGCTGGGGGCTGCATGATGCGCCGCTCGGCCGGGTGCTGCTCGCGGCCACCGAGCGGGGCGTGTGCTGGCTGAGCTTCGTCGTCGACGACGATGCGGGTGCGCTCGCGGCGCTCGAGCGGGAGTGGGCGGGTGCGACCCTGGTGCGCGACCAGGAGGTGACCGCGGCCTACATCGAGCGCGCGTTCGATCTGACGATCCGGCCGGGCGAGCCGCTGCCGCTGCTGCTCAAGGGCACCAACTTCCAGATCAAGGTCTGGGAGGCGCTCCTGCGGATCCCGTTCGGGCGCTTGGTGAGCTATCAGGCGATCGCAGAAGTGATCGGCGAGCCACGGGCGGTGCGCGCGGTCGGCGCCGCGGTCGGCCGCAACAACGTCTCCTGGCTGATCCCGTGCCACCGGGTGATCCTGTCGACCGGTCTGATCCACAATTATCGATGGGGCACCTCGCAAAAGCGCATCCTGACCACATTCGAGGCGGCGTACGAAGGCGCCACCCGATCCGCAGCCACGCTCGAGCTGCACGAGGCGGGGTAGAGCACTCTATCCCCACCAGGCCCAGTGTGTGGTATGCCTGACGGGGGTTGAAGCCCGAGGGCTCGCATGGCTGCAAAATCCACGGCTAGGTCCAGCGCCCTACAGACGCTCATCGTTCGAGATCCCCAGATCTTGGGCGGGCGCCCGGTATTTCGAGGCACGCGAGTGCCGGTCGACGTGCTCTTTGATAACCTGAGCGATGGGCTGACCGTCGACGAGATCCTGCGCGCGCATCCGACCCTCGATCGCGCGGATGTGCTGGCGGTCCTGAGAATGGCGCGCGCACGGCTGCTCGAAGATGCCGCCTGATGCGGCGAGTGCTCGTCGACGAGTGCCTACCTGTCCAGCTGCATCGATGCTTCACGGCTTCGATGCGCGTACGGTTGAGTTCATGGGCTGGAAGGGGAAGGCGGACAGCGAGCTCCTGGAAGCCGCCCAGGGCCACTTCGACGTGCTCCTGACGTCTGACAGTTTCATGAAACGCCACCATGATCTCGGGCAGGGTTTAGCGATCGTGCTGGTGACCACGAACCGGCTTCGAGAGGTGGAGCAGCTTGTGCCCGAGATCGCTGACGCCTTGGCGGCAGTAAGCCCAGGGGAGCGGCTCCACGTTCCGCTCCCCCACCCGGGCGGCACACGAGTGATTCGGCGCGCCCCGATCCCGTGGCATAATTCCTATATTCCTAGAAATATCGGTTGACAGCACGGTCCGCCGCGTGCATGCTCGGCTCATGCAGCTGGACGAGATCGCCGCACGGCTCGAGGCGCTGGGCAACCCCACGCGGCTCACGATCTACCGGCTACTCGTGCGGGCGGGTCCGGACGGGCTGCCGGTCGGCATGGTCCAGCAGCGGGCGGGGGCCGCACGCTCCACGCTCTCGCACCATCTGCACCGGCTGATCGCGGTGGGTCTCGTGACGCAGGAGCGCGCGGGCACGACCCTGATCTGCCGGGCGAACTACGAGACGATGAACGCGCTCGTCGCCGCGCTCACGGCCGAGTGCTGCGCCGATACGAAGGCACGAGAGCGCGACGTAGCGTAATTTTTTTGACCTTTTATTCCCATGCTCTTAGGAGCATCGAACGAAGGAACGAAAACAGATGACCTCGCTGGTGGTGAGCGCACCGCGCATAATGCGCCGGATCGACCCCGTGGTCGCGGCCCTCGCCGGCATCTTCCTCGGCCTTGCGGCACTGGCGCCGACGCAGGCGGGCGCGAGCCTGGAGTTCACCCTCGAGAGCCTCTGGGGCATCCTGCCGTTCCTGCTGCTCTCCGTAGCGGTCGCGGCCTACGCCAAGGCGAGCGGCGCGGACAACCTGATCGCGCGCGCCTTCCAGGGCAGGGCCGGGACCATGGTGCTGCTCGCAGCGGTCATGGGGGCGTTCTCGCCGTTCTGCTCCTGCGGGGTGATCCCGCTGATCGCAGCGCTGCTCGCGATCGGCGTGCCCTTGCCGCCGGTGATGGCGTTCTGGCTTGCCTCGCCCCTGATGGACCCGTCCATGTTCGTGCTCACCGCGGGCACGCTCGGCATGGGCTTCGCCGTGGCGAAGACCGTGGCCGCGACCGGGATCGGGCTGCTCGGCGGCTTCGGCGTGCTGGCGCTGGAGCGTGCCGGCTGGCTCGCGGAGCCGCTGCGGCCGGGGATCGGCGACGGCGGCTGCGCCGGCCGCAAGATCCGTGCGCCGAAGGGGGTTCTCTGGCAGTTCTGGCGCGAGGCGCCGCGGCGCGGCGCCTTTGCCAATGATGCCGCCAGCAACGGCTTCTTCCTCGGCAAGTGGCTCACGCTCGCGTTCCTGCTCGAGAGCCTGATGCTCGCATATGTGCCGGGCGATCTGATCGGCGGCCTCGCCGGCGAGGAGAGCGTGCTCGCGGTGATCGGCGCCGCGCTCATCGGCGTGCCGGCCTACCTCAACGGCTACGCCGCCCTGCCGCTCGTGGGCGGGCTGATCGAGCAGGGGATGGCGCCGGGCGCCGGCATGGCGTTCCTGCTCGCGGGCGGCGTGACGAGCATCCCGGCGGCCCTCGCCGTGTTCGCGCTCGCGCGCCGGCCGGTCTTCTTCGCCTATCTCGGCTTCGCCTTCATCGGCGCGGTTGGCTCGGGCCTCGCCTACGGGCTCGCGGTCTGAGCGGACCAGCCAGAGCAGTCAGGCTTCGGCGAGTGCCGTATCGCGGTAGAGCGCGTCGAGCGCGAGCACGATGCCCGGTGGGTCCAGCGGGATCTCACCCTCGCGAATGATTTTGGGCTCCAGGCCGCCGCTCGCGCCTCGACCGTAATAGACGATCCGGCGGCGGTCCTGCTCGATCACGAGATAATGCGCAATCGACGGGATGCCGCCGTAGAACTCGACCTTGTCGTTGACGTCGGCCAGGCGGGTCGACGGTGAGGCCACCTCGACCATGATCAGCGGTTCGGGCACCAGGTGCGAGGTCTCGTCGATCGAAGTCGAGCACGTCACCACCACGTCGGGGATGCGGCATTCGTCGCCTTCGTGATCAACGGCAACGCCGGGGCCGGCTTCGAAGACCTCGCAGGGCAGACTCGCCGCGGCGATCGCGCTCCGCAGGGC
>CAZXYL010000525.1:0-4335 GCA_964644915.1 uncultured Geminicoccaceae bacterium | reverse complement strand
GCACCGCGAGCCCCGAGCGCCGAAGGTGCACCCGGGGCATGGCGCGAGCCGGAGGCATTTACTCCGCCGCGAGCGTGTGCGGCGCCGGGCCGCTCTCGACCGGCAGGCCGGCCGCGACCCAGTCCTGCTTGCCTTCGTAGTAGTCGAGCACGTTGCTGTAGCCCAGCGCGACCAGGCGCCGGGCCGCGATTCCTGAGTTCTTGCAGGGGCCGCTGGCACAGTAGACGACGATCTGCGCGTCCTTGTCCGGCAGCATCGTGGGTGCCAGCGCGTCGATCTGATCGTGCGGGATGTTGATTGCGCCCGGCAGGTGCGCATCGAGGTAGTACCGCTCGGGCAGCGCCTCGACGAGCACCACCTGCTCGCCGCGATCCAGCTTCGCCTGCAGCTGTTCCCGGGTGATGGTGACGGCCATGGGTGATCTCCTTGCTTCTTCTCACCAACCGCGTCCGTTGACGCGACGCCCGGGAAGGTAGATTGTGCTTGCAGGCAAAGCATGCGGCAACTTTGCCGATGCGGATTGCGCCAATGCAAGGACCCGCCATGCCCGACTGGGATGATCTCAGGTACGTCCTCGCGATCGCGCGCGCCGGCGGTCTCGCGGGTGCGGCGCGGGCGCAGGGCGTCAATCATTCCACCATGTTCCGCCGGCTGAACGCCCTCGAGGAGCGGCTCGGCGTCCAGCTCTTCGAGCGCCTGCCGGCCGGCTATCGGCCGACCGAGGCGGGTGAGCGGCTGGTCGCGGCGGCGGAGCGCATCGAAGCCGAGACGATCGCGCTCGACCGGGAGCTGACCGGGCGCGACACACGGCTGTGCGGCCGGCTGCGCGTCACCTCGTCGGAGACGCTGGCCTACCGCATCCTCACCGACGAGCTGGCCCGGTTCCGGGCGCTCCACCCCGGCATCCAGGTCGAGCTCATCATCGAGAACCGCCAGCTCGACCTCTCGCGCCGGGAGGCCGACGTGGCGCTGCGGGCGACGCGCCCGACGGAGGGCGACCTGTTCGGCCGCAAGCTTGCGGACGTGGCCTGGGCGGTCTATGGCGCCGACGGCTACCTCCGGGAGCGCGGAATGCCGGGCGAGCCGGAGGATCTCGCACGGCACGCGCTGATCGGCTGGGCCGACGCGGCGCCGGTGAAGGCGGCCACGTGGCTCGCCGGGATCGCTCCCGCGGACGCGGTCATCTACCGGTCGAGCAGCCTCATCAACCAGCTCGTGGCCGCGAAGAGCGGCATCGGCCTCGGCGTGCTGCCGTGCTACCTGGCGGATCCCGAGCCGGGCCTGCGGCGCGTGCTGCCGCCGATCGCCGAGCTGGCGCGCGAGCTGTGGCTGATCACGCACGCCGACCTGCGGCGCACCGCGCGGGTGCGGGCCTTCATGGAGCTGATCGGCGAGGGCATCCGGCGCCAGCGGGCGGCGCTGGAGGGCAGCACCGAGGTGTCTGCCCGGGCAGAAGACGCCAAGCCGAAGAGAGTGGCGTAGTAGTGCTCCGGCACCGCCTCGCGTCTTGCGGTCCGCGTCCTTGGCGAAATGGCGGGGAAGGTGATCGTGGCGGCAAATTAAGCGACGATTCTGCGAATTGCGCTCGCGTGAATGCCCATACGGCCCCCGTGCTCGACGGGATGAGCTGTGGTATGCCCGCGCAATCGCGCACGCTGGCAGGCGTGGTGGGCGTTCTGTGTCGATCATCCCGCCGTGTTCCACCGGCTCACGCCCTCGAGAAGCGGCGCGGGCACCGGCTCTTGACGCACCTCCCCGTCAGCTGCGAGCCTACCTGGCGGGCAGACGTCTGGTTGCGTCGACGGCGCGCATCGAGGCGGGGGCGTGGAGGTCCCGGATGAGGACGTAAGACGGAGCAGCGCATGTACAGGAAGATCATGGTGCCGGTAGATCTGGCTCATATCGAGAAGCTCGAGAAAGCGATCACCACGGCGATGGATCTCGCCAAGCACTACGGCATACCGGTCTGCTTCGTCGGGGTGACGACGCAAACGCCGACCGAGGTCGCCCACACACCCAGAGAATTCGGCGAGAAGCTCAAGGAGTTCGGCGCCAGGCTGTCGGCGAAGCACGGCCTGGAGATCGACACCGCGGCCTATCCCAGCCACGATCCGGCCGTCGACCTCGACCAGACGCTGATCGCTGCAGCCAAGGAGAACGGGGCCGACCTGATCGTCATGGCCTCACACGTGCCCGGCCTGCGGGAGCACATCTTCGCCTCGAACGCCGGCGCCGTCGCCTCGCACGCCGCGGTTTCGGTATTCGTGATCCGCTAGCCGGCCGTCGCCGTCGTAGGAGGGGGATGCGCCCGAACATTGGTCAGGTTGCGGCGGACAGCGCCCGTGGCTCCGCCGCGATCCAGGCCTGGCAAGAAGAATGCGAGTAGGTGCCATGAGCGAACCAAGAAGCATGAGCCCCGAGGGTGCCTCCGATGTGATCGAGACCGATTACCGCATCGGACAGGACAACCTCCAACCCCGGCTCGGGCCTTTCAGCCTCGATATTCACAACCCGGTATTCGTGATCTCCGGGCTGACGATCGTTGCCTTCGTGTTCTTCGCGCTGGCCTTGCCGGCACAGGCGGAAACGTTCTTCGGCTGGCTGCGCCCGGCGCTGACGTCGACGTTCGACTGGTTCTTCCTGACCGCTGGCAACATCTTCGTGCTCGTGGCGCTGGCGCTGATGCTCTCGCCCTTGGGGAAAGTGCGCATCGGCGGCATGGACGCCACGCCCGACTACTCCTATGCGGGCTGGTTCGCCATGCTGTTCGCTGCCGGCATGGGCATCGGCCTGATGTTCTTCGGGGTCTCCGAACCGATCTCGCATTACGAGGCCGCGCTCGCCGAAGACGCCGGATCGCCCGACAGCTGGGCGCCGCTCGCCGGTGCCGCAGGCGCGGAGGCTGAGGCGCGGCGCCTCGGCATGGCCGCGACCATCTTCCACTGGGCACTGCACCCCTGGGCGATCTACGCCATCGTCGGCCTGTCGCTCGCGCTTTTCGCCTACAACAAGGGGCTGCCGCTGAGCGTGCGCTCGATCTTCTATCCGATCTTCGGCGAGCGCGTCTGGGGCTGGACCGGTCACGTCATCGACACGCTGGCGGTCTTCGCCACGCTGTTCGGTCTCGCCACCTCGCTCGGCATCGGCGCCGAGCAGGCCAACGCCGGCCTCCAGTTCCTGTTCGGCATGCCGGTAAACGATGTCTCCAAAGTGCTGCTGATCACCGGCATCACCGCCATCGCGGTCGTCTCGGTGATCGCCGGTCTCGACCGCGGCGTCAAGCGGCTCTCCGAGATCAACATGGTGCTGGCGGGGCTGCTCCTGCTCTTCGTCATCATCTTCGGCCCGACGCTCGCCATCCTGACCGGCTTCTTCACCAATCTCGTCGCCTATGCCGAGTACCTGCCGGCGCTTTCCAATCCGTTCGGGCGCGACGACGACAATTTCAGGGAGGGTTGGACGTCGTTCTACTGGGCTTGGTGGATTTCCTGGTCGCCGTTCGTCGGCATGTTCATCGCCAGAGTCAGCCGCGGCCGCACGGTGCGCGAGTTTATCTTCAGCGTGCTGCTGGTCCCGTCGCTCGTGTCGGTGCTGTGGATGACCGCCTTCGGCGGCACCGCGATTTACATGCTGAACGAGGGCTACCAGGCGATCGCGGATGCGGCCCTGGAGCTGAAGCTCTTCGCCATGCTCGACCCGCTGCCGCTGGCCGGCATCACCTCGTTCATCGGTATCGTGCTGGTGGTCGTGTTCTTCGTCACCTCGTCGGATTCCGGCTCGCTGGTCATCGACACCATCACCGCCGGCGGCAAGGTCGACGCGCCGTTGGCGCAGCGGGTCTTCTGGGCCATCTTCGAGGGCCTGGTGGCGATCGCGCTACTGCTCGGCGGCGGCCTCGGCGCGTTGCAGGCGGCTTCGGTCTCGACCGGCCTGCCGTTCGCCCTGGTCCTGCTCCTCGGCTGCGTGGCCCTGGTCAAGGGGCTGCTTTCCGAACCGCGGACCCGCGCGGCCGCTTCGTAGACGGCCAGGGCCGGGGGTGCTCATTCCTTGCTGGTGCCAGGGGGGCTCGGGAACGATCCGGACGGGCGCGCGCGGAACAGGCGCAGGGCCAGCGGCGTGAACCAGACCAGGAGCGTGACGACGCCCAGCGTCGCTGCGATCGGGCGCTCGAAGAAGGCGAGAAGGTCGCCGCCCGACTTCAGCATCGCGGTCATGAAGCTCTGCTCGAGCAGGCCACCGAGCACGATGCCGAGGATCGCGGGTGCCACCGGGTAATCGTTCTCCTCCATCGCGTAGGCGAGCGCGCCGAAGACCGCCATGACGATCACGCTGAAC
>CAZXYL010000524.1:0-3245 GCA_964644915.1 uncultured Geminicoccaceae bacterium | reverse complement strand
TTCTCGTTCCAGAGCAAGTACCTCGGCATGTCCCCGTTCAAATGCCCGAGCCTGTTCACGATCCTCTCCTTCCTCGAATACGAGTATGGCGTGTTCCATCCACGCGGGGGCTGTGGCGCCCTCATCGAGGCGATGGCGCGTGTGGCCCGGGATCTGGGCGTGCGCATCGAAACCGGCGAACCGGTCGAGGAAATCCTGTTCCAGGGCCGGCGCGCGGTCGGCGTACGCACCGCGAGCGGGCGCTGGGCCTGCGAGGGGCTGGTCGTCAACGCGGACTTCGCCAATGCCATGACCCGCCTGGTACCGGACCGGCTCCGCCGACGGTGGAGCGACGCGAAGATCGCCCGCAAGCGCTTCTCCTGCTCCACCTTCATGCTCTACCTGGGCGTGCGCGGCCGCATCGATCTCGACCATCACACCGTCTTTCTTGCCGACGACTACGCCCGCAATCTGCGCGAAATCGAGGAGGGGCGGGTGCTGCCGCAGGAGCCCTCGATCTACGTCCAGAACGCCTGCGTCACCGATCCCGGGCAGGCGCCGGCCGGCTGCAGCACGCTCTATGTGCTCGTCCCGGTACCGCACGAGAGCCCGCACATTGACTGGGCGCACGAGGCGCCAGCCTACCGCGACCTGGTGCTGCGCCGCCTCGCCAAGCTCGGCCTGCACGATCTCGAGCAGCGGATCGTCGTCGAGAAGATGGTGACGCCCGCGGACTGGAAGGACGACATGCAACTCTACAAGGGCGCCACCTTCAATCTCGCACACACGCTCGGGCAGATGCTGCACCGCCGCCCGCGCAACCGCTTCGAGGACCTCGACGGCGTCTATCTGGTCGGCGGCGGCACGCATCCGGGCAGCGGCCTGCCGGTGATTTTCGAGGGCGCCCGCATCACCGGAAAGCTGCTCGCCGAGGACCTCGGGCTCTCCCCGCAGTGGGGAACGGAGATGCCGCTCGCGTCCCCGCCCGAGGTGACCCGTTTTCCGGAGGCCGCGTGATGACCGCCCGTCCCGTCGCCGTGATCGGCGGAGGCCTCGCCGGCCTCGCCGCCGCCGTGGTGCTGTCCGCCCGCGGGCACCGCGTGATGCTGCTGGAGAAGAACGCGTGGCTCGGCGGCAAGGCTGCGATGCTGAACGCCGGAGGCTTCCGCTTCGACATGGGCCCGACGATCCTCACCGTGCCGCGCATCCTTGGGCGGGTGTTCGAGGAGGCCGGAAGATCGCTCGAGGACGAGCTGGAGCTGATTCGCCTGGACCCGCAGTGGCGCTGCTTTTTCGAGGGCGGCTCGGTGCTCGATCTGGTCGAGGACACGCAGTCGATGGCGCAGCGTCTCGACGCGTTCGCTCCGGGCACCGGCGCCGGCGCAGGCTACGAGCGGTTCCAGAAGCTCTCGGCCCGGCTGCACGACGTCTCCGAGCGCTTCTTCTTCTGGAAGCCGGTCGAGGACATCCGCGACACGCTCGACCTGCGCAGCAGCCTCGACCTCAAGACGCTCTCGGACGTCCTCAGCCTGCGCATGGGGGCGACGGTCGCAAGCACGATCCGCGGCCACGTGCGCGAGAAGCGGATCGCCCAGATGCTCGATCACTTCGTGCAATACGTGGGCTCGTCACCCTTCGGCGCCCCGGCCGTGCTGTGCGCGATCGCCCATATGCAGGCCGACGGCGGCGTCTGGTACCCGCGCGGCGGCACCCGTGCGGTGGCACAGGCGCTGGAGCGGGTCGCCCGCGAGCAGGGCGTCGACATCCGGCTCCGCACCGGTGTGAGCCGGATCGAGCTGGAGCGCGGCCGCGTCCAGGCGATCGCGACCGATCGCGGCGACCGGCTCGAGGTCGAGGCCGTGGTCTCGAACATGGATGCGGTCCGCACCTATGGCGAGCTGATCGGCGGCGAGGAAGGCGCGCGCTTCGGTCGCCGCCGGTTCGAGCCGGCCTGCTCGGGCGTGGTTCTCTACCTCGGCCTGGAGCGCGGCTACGATCACCTGCTACACCACGACTTCGTGTTCTCGCGCGACGCCGAGGAGGAGTTCGACTGGATCTACCGGAAGGGCGAGCCGGCGCCCGACCCGACCTGCTACCTCGCGGCGCCCGCCCGGACCGAGCCCGGGGTCGCGCCGCCGGGCGGTGAGGCCCTCTATGTCCTCGTGCACACGCCGTATCTGCGCCCGCACCACGACTGGAAGGAGATGCTGCCCGCCTACCGGCGCATCATCTTCGACAAGCTCGCGCGCACGGCGGGCCTGAAGGACCTCGAGGAGCGCATCCGCTTCGAGGCGCACCTGACGCCCCAGGACATCCACGAGCGCTATCGAGTGCTGAACGGCGCGATCTATGGCCTTGCGAGCCACGGCCGGTTCTTCGGCGCCTTCAAGCCCGGCAACCGCAGCCGCGAGGTCGAGGGCCTCTACCTCGCCGGCGGCGCCGCGCACCCGGGGCCGGGCATGCCGATGGTGCTGATGTCGGGCTGGATCGCGGCGGATGCGCTCGATCGCGATCGCGATCGTGCCGCGGCCGCCAAGGTGGCCTGAGGAGCCGGCGTGGCACGGGTAGCGAGCGAGCTGGACCCGGTCCAGGCGCGATCAGCGGCGCTTTGCCGGTTCTTCGGCCGGATCATGCGCCGCCACATCCGCCGGAACTTCCACGCGCTGCGGATCGCGAAGCCGGGCGCGCCGTGCCTGCCCGACGGCCGCCCGGTGGTCGTCTACACCAACCACCCGTCCTGGTGGGACCCGGCGCTGTTCATGGTGCTGACCACGACCCTGTTCCCTGGCCGGCCCGGCTACGGCCCGATGGATGCGGCGGCACTGGAGAAGTATCGCTTCATGCGCCGGCTCGGCGTATTCGGCATCGAGCCCGGGACGCGCCGCGGCGCCGCGCGGTTCCTACGTACCAGCGTGCGTATCCTCGAGGCCCCCTCGGCCATGCTGTGGGTGACGGCGCAGGGCGCGTTCGCGGACCCCAGGGCCAGGCCCCTACGGCTCAAGCCCGGCGTCGCGCACGTCCTGGCCCGCGCGCCGCACGCCATCGCGCTGCCGCTCGCGATCGAGTACCCGTTCTGGGAGGAGCGTTACCCCGAGGCGCTGTGCCGGTTCGGCCCGCCGCTCGCGGGCGACGAGTCACGCGAGCGTACCGACGGGTGGCGGGCCATCCTGGAGGAGAATCTGGCGGGGACCATGGACGCGCTGGCGGCCGACGCCATCGCGCGAGACCCTGGCCGGTTCGAGACGGTCCTCCACGGCGCCGCGGGC